>JAFOYK010000040.1 GCA_017424665.1 Oscillospiraceae bacterium | reverse complement strand
GACGAAGATTAATTTTAATCAAGATAAAAAGACCCGCTCAAAGCGGGTCTTTTTTGTTGTGCAATCCGTTGTTGACACCACCGTTGCCAATAAAAAAATGCCCGCTCTTTCGAGCGGGCATAATTTTTTAAATCAACCTTTAAGGCCTCTGGACTGGCGGTCCATATCCTCAACAACAATGTCGAAAATTTCGCCCTTGGTTGCGCAATATTCAAGAACTTTCCAAGGGGTGTTGGTGTGGTAATGAAGTTTGATAAGTTCTTCGTCACCAACTACGATAAGGCAGTCGCCGGGAATTTCGGTCATAAGATAATCGTGGATCTCGTCCTCATCAAGGTCGGTTCCTTCGATAAGAAGCTGTGTGTCATATCTGTATTCGGTTTCTTCCATGGATTAGTCCTCCTTCTGTTCTGCTTCGGCGGCAGCTTTTGCTGCTGCTTTCTGGGCTTCATATTCGTCACGTTCACGGCAGATCTGTGCCATAACTTCTTTGATAGCTTCTTTTCTTGCTTCGTCGGTTACGGTGCGCTGGAAAGTGCCTTTTGCTTCGTCAATTTCGCGGCCGCGGTTTTCGCTGTAAACTTCGCCCGGAAGTCCCATTCCGCAGGAAAGAGCGGTGAGAAGTGCGTTGCCTTCGGCTTTTGCGGCATCAATAAAGCCGGATTCAAAGCCTGCTTCGTCCCTGTCGATGATAGGAGTATAAACATGGGGAGAAACGCTGGAATCTTCGCTTACTGCGCCTTTGGTGACCATCTGGAGAAGAACAACGCGGATAGCGTCGATGCGGTTAGGGGTAACAGCGTTTCCGAGGGCAGCTTTGGTAAGTGCGTGAAGGGTCATCTGACCGTTTTCCCAAAGAATTTCCATCAGCTCGCGCTGGGTTCCGGTAAGTTTTATCATTTAAAATTCCTCCGTAAGTAGAATAAACAAATTTAATATTAAAATATATTATAACACTATTTTTTAGTTTTGAAAAGGGTTATATTACAGAACCCCCGTTTACGTTAAGAACGGCGCCGGTCATATAGGAAGCTTTTTCGCTTGCGGCGAAGAAAACCGCCTCCGCAATTTCCTCCGGTTTTCCGATATATCCAAGGGCGGATTCTTCCGCAACCGCTTCAAGGTCTTCCTTGCTGAAGCGGGCGTTCATCTCGGTATCCACAGCGCCCGGAGCGACACAGTTGACGCGGATTCCGGAAGGGCCGAGTTCCTTCGCCATGGCCTTCGTATAGCCGATTACAGCCGCTTTCGTTGCGGAATAGTGACATTCACAGCTTCCGCCGGTAACGCCCCAGATGGACGAAATATTGACTATGGAGCCGCTTTGGTTTTTAAGCATGTTACCGACAGCGCGTTTGGAACAGTTGAAAACGCTTTTTACGTTAACGCCGAAAATGCGTTCCCATTCCTCATCGCTGCAATCCTGGAAAAGACCGAAGGTGGAAATTGCGGCGTTGTTGATAAGGACCGAAACCTCGCCCATTTCCCGCTCGATTTCATCGAACATTCCGCAAACTGCGTTATAATCGGAAACGTCGGCGCAAAAAGCTTTTCCGCCGATTTTTTCCGCAAGGGCTTTTGCCTTTTCTTCGCTTTTTTCAAAGTTTACCGCAACAAAATATCCTTCCGCTGCAAACTTTTCGCAAATTGCTTTTCCGATTCCTCGGCTTCCGCCGGTTACAAGAACGACTTTTTTCAAAAAGCGCACCTCCGTTAAATTATTCCGTAAATTCCCAAGTAAGTCCAAAGTTTTTTGTAACGTATCTGTATTCTTTCCATGGAATTTTCCCGTCGAAAAACACTGTAACTTTTACTTCCCCACGGTCGCCATAAAAGAACGGTCTTCTATAACATCGCATTTCGCGGTGTTCAAATTCCGGCGGAACAAATTCAAAATCTGTCCAGGTTTTCCCGCCGTCGGAAGTTTTGCGGATTCCGACCCAATCTTTTCCTACAACAAGAAAACCGTGGTTTTCGTCAACAAAAACCATGTTCCAAACATTTCCGACTTCGCCGATTTCTTCAACAACAGCTCCACGGTTTTTAACGCGATAAAGAAGTCCCGTTCCGTCGGAATAGTTTACGGAGAAAAATCCGTTTTCGGCATCATAAAAATGAACTGTTATTCCATCAATATCTCCGGTTTTTAATTCAAAAGGGTATTCATACCATGTTTTTCCGCAATCATCGGTGGAAAGAATATTTACTTCCGAAGAACCGTATTCTTTGCGATAAATAAACGCCGTTATCTTTTTGGAACCATACCACCAAAAGTTCGGGATTCCGGGTTCATCAAGGTTGAACGGAACATCGGCTTTGTTTGCTCCGAAAATAATATAAATTCCCGAAAATCCTTTCTTTTCAGAATATCCGACATCTTCAATACCTACAAGATCCAAAACCGGGTTATGTTCAAAATCTTCTTCCGGTTCAAATTCTTCCGAAGCGGAAGATTCCGAAGATGACGGTTCTTCAATAATTTCAGAAGGCGATTTTTCGCATCCGCTTAAAACAAACAGCGCAAAAATTAGGATAAGCAAAATTTTTTTCAAAACCGCCGCCCTCCTTTATATAATACTGTTATAATAATATCATGTGCATTTATTTTTAGCAATTGTTATTTTTC
>JAFOYK010000009.1 GCA_017424665.1 Oscillospiraceae bacterium | reverse complement strand
GTTGCTGAAGCAGCAAGCTTGTTTATTCCGTTTTTCTTCATCTTATATTTACAGGAATTACTTTTAGGTGTTATAGCTCTTTTTGCTGTCGCTGCTGTATATGCGTTCCTTGGAATTCGTGCGTTTAAACAGAAAAAAGCCGAGGATGAAGCGGCTCTTAAAAAATCAAAAATTTTTATCGCCCTTGTTTGCCCCGCTATTTGGGCAGCATTTATTGCATATTTCTTATATGTTTGCAAAGCGCTTGGGATAATGTAATTTATAGGAGCAAAAGCCGCCTTTTGGGGCGGCTTTTTTTTTGTAAAATTCCGAAAAAGAATATTTTCGTATTGACAAAGACGGTTACTTGTAATACAATGAACTTGGATAATTGCAATACAAGTAACCGGAAAGGAGAAGCTTTTTTTGATTAACAAAACCCAGATTATGAAGGGAATTCTCGAAGGCTGTGTTCTTGCGGTTTTAAGCAGAGAAAAGCTTTATTCACAGGAAATTCCGAAGAAACTTTTGAAATTTAAAATGAAAGATGTTTCCGACGGAACGCTTTTTCCGCTTCTTTTGCGCCTTGAAAGCGACGGGCTTATTGAAAGCGAAAAGGTTCCGATTCCGAACGGCCCCGCAAGAAAATATTATTGCACTACCGAAAAAGGGGCGGAAGAACTTTCAAAATTTAAGGAAATTTGGAATGCTCTTGATTTTTCGGTAAACGAAATTTTAAACGGGGGTGAAGAAAATGGCTGAACTTAAAGGCGAATATATTTATGATTTTTATGACGTAAAAGAATATGTTGAGAAGCACGCAAAAACCTGTCCGGAAAGAAACGAGGCTATTGAAACTCTTCATTCGATTTATCTTGATGCACAGGAAAACGACACACCGCTTTCGGAAATTCACGAATGTTCCGCCAAGGAATACGCAAAGGAGATTGTTGAAGGTCTTCCGCATATGGCTCCGGAAAAGAAGAAAATCATAAAAAGAATTGTAATTGCTGTTTTGGCGGTTGCCTTTATTCTGACGGCGTTTTTTACCAGTGATGTATGGAATATGTATGTTGGCGGCTTTAATTACAGAATGAAATTTTTTGAAAGAACCAACGGATACGGCCTTTATTATACTGATGAGGATTTTATTGTAAATCTTACGGATGAAAACTGGAAAGACCCGAAAAGTTATTCAAATCTTTCGGAACTTGGCATTTATTTTGATAAAGTCACATTTGAAAAAGATGCTTATTTCGATGTTTTCATGACTTCCAAAACAATTCAAACTTCTCTTACAAGCTATATGCATTTCAAACCGTGTATGACTTACGGTACGGCGCAGTATTACCGGGATTTCAAATTCCATGAACCGGTCACGGCAGAAATAAACGGCGTAACATATATCGGTAAACTTATGACATGCGACGCCACCGGAAGGGATTTGAAATATTGGATATTCTTTGAACCGGAGGACGAAAATGCGGATTGCACCGGATGCAGAGAAGCTTTTAAAAACGGAGAAGAACTAAAAATCACTTTCGGAGAAATTGATATGGAACATTGGTCTTACCCCGGACTTAAACAAATGCTTATCGAGGGAAGACTGCCTTTCTTTGTGCCGTATCGTCTTGAAAAAGATGAATAAAAATATCAAAGGGCAAAAAAACTTTTAAAATTCAGGGAAATTTGGAATGCTCTTGATTTTTCGGTAAACGAAATTTTAAACGGGGGTGAAGAAAATGGCTGAACTTAACGGAAAATATAAAGAAGATTTTAACGAAATCAGAAAATATATAGAAAAAACTGCCGCAAAATCTTCCAAAAGAGAAGAAGCTCTTGAAAGTCTTTCGGCAATTTATATTGAAGCGCAGGAAAACCAAACCGAAATTTCAAAAATTCACGAAGGAACGACAAAAGATTACGCGAAAGAAATTGCGGAAAGCCTTCCGAAGAAAAAGAAACCGAATTTTGCAAAAATTGCAGGAACAAGTGCTGTTTTGTCTGTCATTGTCACGATGGCAATTTTTCTTTTGCTTAACATGAGCGATGCTTATCTTTTGCAAAAACGAGGATTCAATCATGTTCTGAGCAGTGAAAACGAATATAAAATTCTGGTCGAACTTCAGGAACACGGAGTTATTTCCTACATTGATGAAAAATACGAAATTCATAATGAACCAGCCTCTAAATCAGAACTTTTTGTTACTGAAAAAGGAATTATTGAAAAAGGATTCGTTCAGAAAAACGGAATTTTTGCGGATGAAATAATTGTTGACGAAACGAAAGAAACCGTTTTTATAAAAATGCATTGCGAAAAAATAACCGACGAATTCGGAAACGATCAGATGGTTTCTCCTGCAATTCCGATGCACAAAAACAATGAAAAATTCCTTGAATATGGAGTGATGACCCATTTTGGAAGAAGTACCGCTGAAGTTCGAATCAATGAAGCTGTTTTCCAGGGTGTTATCGGTGATGTTTATGTTGCGAAAAACGGAGAAATTAATTTTACAGTAAAAACAGAGCTTGTTCGAGGAGAAATTTCCGGAACAAAAAGTGCAGCTGAAAACGGAGATACAATCGAAATTTATTTCGGAAGCATTTGTACGATAAGTTGGGAAAGAAAAGAAGATAAACCCGGTTTTTCTATAAACAATATTTCTGTGGCAAAGGATTATTATCCGGAATACCGCCTTGCTATTCTTGAAAAAGAAAAAGATGGAATTGCTATTAGAATAGCAGTCTACATTGACAGAAACGAAAAAATTGCCGGAAAAGGAAATTCAACCGCTTCCAGTTGGGATGATGAAATTGTAAAAGAATGCAGAACAGGATATGCGAAGGACGCAGTTATTTATAATGAAGGGGAGAAAATCGGACTTACGGTTGAATATGAACTTGCTTCCGGAGAAAAAATAAGCGAAGAATGGTTCTTTACCATTGAAGACGAAGTCATTCGGCCTTACTGAAATAATAAAAGCCGCCTTTTGGGGCGGCTTTTTTGTTGGTGCGCTTTTGTGTTGAAAAATTCATAAATATATAATATAATATATAATTAGCCTATTATAACCGGAGGTAAACCAATGGCTTTTTCATACGAAACTTTAAACCCGCGCCAGATGGAAGCGGTAAACCATAAAGAAGGCCCGCTTCTTGTTCTTGCCGGAGCGGGAAGCGGCAAAACCACCGTTCTTATCGCAAGGGTGGCAAAGCTTATTGAAAGCGGAGTTCGCCCCTGGAACATTCTTACAATAACCTTTACCAACAAAGCGGCGGACGAACTTAAAAACCGCCTTGTTACAAAGCTTGGGGAAGAGGCGGCGGACGTTTTTGCTTCAACTTTCCACAGCATGTGCGTAAGAATCCTTCGCCGTGATGCTGAAGCAATCGACCTTCCGAAGAGCTTCACTATTTATGATACCGACGACAGCCTTCGCGTTGTTAAAAAATGTCTTAAAAACCTCAATATGGAGGAAAAACAGTTTCCGCCTAAACCTTTGCTTGGCGCAATCAGCCACGCGAAGGAAAGACTTGAATCTCCGGAAGATATGTCAGATCTTGCGGACAGAAACGGCGATTACCGAATGAAAATTACCTCAAGAGTTTATGCCGCATATCAGAAGGAACTTCATGAAGCGGGAGCGCTCGACTTTGACGATCTCCTTTGCGAAACTGTTCGCCTTTTTAAAACAAAACCGGAAGTCCTCGAATATTACCAGAACCGCTGGCAATATATCATGGTGGACGAATATCAGGACACCAACCACGTTCAGTATATGCTTGTTGCAATGCTTGCGAAAAAGAACAAAAACCTTTGCGTAGTGGGTGATGACGACCAGTCCATCTATAAATTCCGCGGCGCCACCATTGAAAACATCCTTTCTTTCGAACGCCAGTTTCCGGGCGCAAAGGTCGTTCGCCTTGAACAGAACTACCGTTCCACCCAGAACATTCTTTCCGCCGCAAACAGAGTTATTGAACACAACACCGAAAGAAAAGGCAAAAACCTTTGGACTTCAAACGGCGACGGAAACAAAATAACCATTCGCCGCTGTGTTGATGAGGACAGAGAAGCGGAATTTATTGCGGATAAAGTTCTTGACGGAATTTCAAAAGGCGCAAATTACAGCGATTTTGCCGTTCTTTACAGAATGCATGCCCAATCCGCAAGCCTTGAGCGAACTTTTATGAGAGCGGGCGTGCCCTATAAAATCATCGGCGGCCTTAAGTTCTATGAACGCAAGGAAATTAAAGATATGCTTGCGTATATGTCCGTGATTTCCAATCCGGCGGACAACCTTCGTCTTGAAAGGATCATCAACGAACCGAAGCGCGGAATCGGCGCAACGACCCTTGCCGCAGCCCAGCATATTTCCGACGTTACCGGACTCAGCCTTTTCGAGGTTTTTGAACATTCCGATGAATATGCCGACCTTTATAAAAGAAGCGCCGTGCTCAAAGGTTTCACCGATACAATGAAGGAACTTGCCGAAATGACGGAAGATTTTGATGCCGGGGAATTTTTCGATGCTCTTTGCGAAAAAACCGGATATATCGAAATGCTCCGTGCCCAGGGGCTTGAAGGTGAAGCAAGACTTGAAAACATCGGCGAACTTAAAACCAACATGATGAAATATCAGGATGCTTCCGAAAATGCCGAGCTTTCCGGTTTCCTTGAGGAAGTTGCACTTTATACCGACCTTGACCGCCTTGAGGAAAGCGATTCCGTCCTTATGATGACTCTTCATTCCGCAAAAGGCCTTGAATTTGAAAACGTGTTCATAATCGGCGCGGAGGAAGGGGTTTTCCCCGGAATGCAGGCAATTTACGATATGACCGAAATGGAAGAGGAACGCCGCCTTGCTTATGTCGGAATTACCCGCGCGAAGAAAAATCTTTTCTTAACCGCCGCCGCAAGCAGAATGATTTTCGGCCATACCAACCACAACCGTCTTTCCCGCTTTGCGGAAGAAATTCCGGAAGAATATAAGGATTTCTTCGACGAAAGCGAAGGCAAAAGAAAGAATCTCAGCTTCCATTTCGAAGAAGATTCCACCGGAAAGGTACATATTGAAAAGACCTTTACCGAAACGCCGAAAACCGAAAGCGCAAGTTTCCGCGCGGGAGATTCTGTTTCCCACAAAGTTTTCGGAAAAGGAATGGTTGTTTCCGCAAAACCCATGAGCGGCGATACTCTTCTTGAAATTGCTTTTGAAAAAGTCGGAACCAAAAAGCTTATGGCGAATTTTGCTAAGC
>JAFOYK010000102.1 GCA_017424665.1 Oscillospiraceae bacterium | reverse complement strand
ACCCGCAAGATGTTCGCCCGCGGCAATTATTCTCGATTCAAGAACCGTTTCACAAAGGGTGCAAAGCCTTATCTCCGTTCCCTCGTCTTTGCAAGTTGCGTAAACGCTTGTTTCCCAAAGGCCCGGAACGTGTTCAAGAACCGGGATAGTTTCTTTTCTAAGGGTTTCTCCGCAATCGGAACAAACTATTATCTGTTCGCCTTCTGCAAGGCAGGTTGCACAAACTGTTATTGTCCATTCCCCCGCCTCAATATGGCTATGTACCGCCGGTGTATCGTCTTTGCTTATTGGAGAAAAAATTCCACCAAAAGTTTCCGGAGCGCCAGTAACGAAAACTGCGCTTGCTGCCACAAGGGCTGCGCCCATTTTTACGGTTTCGGCTGCCTTTTTAAAGAAAGAAACCTTTTTTATGTTTTCATCCGGAATCAAAGCCGGACTTTCCGGCTCTTTTGAATTTTCAAAGTCGATATCTTTTTTATGAGACCCGGCTAAAAATTTCCTGTTATATTCATCGAAATGAAAAAATCTTTCATCAAATTCTTCCTTTTCTTCGATCCCGAAAAACTCGCCGTGCTCAACAAATTCACCTGTCTGTTCGCTGTGCTCATTTTCAAGACCGTCTGTTCTGAATTCATCTTCATAGGCCATTTCAATCATCACCCGCCTTTACAGTGGTGCTCAAATTTTAAAAACACACGTGCTCGAATTTCAAAATTCATTTCGCGGTTTTATTTATATATAAATCCTGCCTAAAAAAGCAGGAATTGTTTCCGAAATTAACGGTTTCGGGAGCCGCCGCAAAAGGCGGCCCCCATTTTGTTTTGATAAAAATTTTATTTATGCTGGTCTCTTATCTCATTAAGAGCAGTGCTCCAGGAAACGCTGTATGCGTGTTCCCCTTCGTTGTCAACTTCGAAGTTAAGGATTACCCAATCACCTTCGGGGGTATCCCAGCGGTAAATATGGAGTTCATCACTCCAGATATCTTCTCTGTCTTTTTTGCCTTCAACTCCGCCGAAATGTTCGACGATTTCTTCATAGGAAGGTTTGCGGTATTTGTTATCACGGTGGCTTTCTTTAAGATAATAAACAAAACCTGCTTCAAGAGTTTCAAAATCAACTATGCCTTCGCCCGAAACGGCAGTTCCGCTTCCTTCGGGAATTTCGGTCATTTCCGGAAGTACGGAAGGATCGAGTCCGTAAATTTCAAGAATATCTTCAAGGGATTTTCCGCTATAGAAATCCAAAAATGCTTTGTCCGCACAGGGGAAGTCGTTATCTTCGTCCCATTCCTCGTCAAGTTTTCTCATGCAGGTCTGGATGCTCATTTTGTTTCCTTCGCCGTCATCGATATGGAGCATAATATAAACAGCGCCGTAATCATCCATAAAGATTTCGCTGTCGTAAAGATCTTTTCCGAGGAAAGTTCCGTAAACTTCCATTCCGTAATATTCTTCCATGTTATAGAGCGAAAGATCCTTTATTTCGGTTCCGCCGTTTACATAGAAAAGAATGTAAGGAATAATGTCGCCGTATTCATCGAAAGTAAAACGGGCAACGGTTTCGAAAACCATCATATCCTCGTCGGCATAGTCGCCCGCGGCATCATAGATTGCAGAAAGTCCGTGCCAGTCTCCGGTGAATCTTGCGATTGTTTCGTCATCAAATCCGCCGTGGTATTCTTCAACTTCCGGAGGAGTTCCGTCGCTGCGTTTGCAAAGGAGTTTATATCCGAGTTCCGGAAGGTCAACGGTTATTTTATCGCCTTCGAGCACATAGGTTCCTGCTGCGAAACCGTTAAAGAAAGTTCCGTCGTCAATGTATTCAAACTCCATGGATTCGCCTTCGATGGAGAGAAGCATGGTTCCGTCCTCATTGAACACTACGAAAGTGTTAAGAGCCGCACCGATGAGAACAAGGGTATCGTAATCCACTTCTTCACCCTCAACAGTAAGTGTTTCTACGGTGTAATATCCCACAAGGCCGGTTTCGGCAGAAACTTCGCCGCCTTCTTCGCCGGAAGCTTCCTTAAGAGTTGCAGGGTCAATTTCAATTTCGCCAAGCACTTTATCGGTTAAAGTTACGAATGTAATTACGATAGGCGTGGTTTTGTCAACGATGTTATAAGCAAGGGTTACTTTATGGCTCTTTCCAGGTTCAACGTCAACAAAAGTGCTGTCAACGTGGGTTTCAAAAGAATCTTCATCGACCCAGGTTATCGCTGCTTCAAGTTCCGAATCGCCCTGTTTTGCGGTATTAAAGAAACTCCAGAAAAAGCTCTTTGCCTCTTCATTTCCGTTGGTATATTTGAAGTTTACAAGAACAGCATCGTTTCCGTCAGCGTCTTTTGTAAGTTCACTTCCGATATATTCTGCTTTGCTTCCTTCAAATTCGATTATAGAAGAGTTTTTATCTTCGCCTTTCTCTCCTCCGCACGCTGTAAAGCTAAATACCATTACAAAGGCCAAAAGTATTGCTAATACTTTTTTCATTTAAAAACCTCCTTTTTAAAGACGTTTTCAGGTTTTTAATTATCCGTTTACTGCGCCTCCGCAATATTCGCAGCATCCGCTTGCATCTGGCGTTGTGGTTGCGCCGCAATAAGGGCAGGTTACTGCTGCTTTGGGTGCGGCTGCCGCTGCAGCTTCTTCACGAACCTGCTGACGTACGTTGAGAAGAGCTTCTTTGATCTCTTCGCCCATAGCTTTATATTCTCTATATTCAATATTGTTTTCAGGTCTCGGGGAAGCCATTCCTCTGGTTTCAATTTCAACAGCGCTTCCGTTAAGCTGGAATTTCATTTCATCAAAATAGGGGTTGCGTACATTGATGATCACGTTGAAATTATAATAGTAAGTGTAGCGTGCCGGAACATAGCTTACCTGTTTTCCTTCTTCGTCGGTGCGTTTTTCTTCGCGTCTGCTTTCATCAATATCGATGGTGCAGCCGGTTACGTCGGAAAAATCAAGAACATCGGGGTTTGCTTCTTCAAGATTTCTTGCGGAAGTTACCATGAATTTCTGGTTATCTTCATCAAGAAGAATCTTTTTTCCTGTTCCAAAGGTTCTGGTGGTTCTGAAAGCCGCAACTTTTTCTTTGTTTGCCTCACGGTAATCAAGCTGCTGCTGAATTTCAGCAATTGTGGACTGTTTTCTTTCGGTAAACCATGGGGAAAGTTTTTCCTGGCATTTTCCGCACATTACGCCGTCTTCAAGTTTTTTCTTTCCAAAAACGCCAAGTTCTTTTCCGCAGAATGCGCAATTTTCTTTTTCAAAAAGTTTTCCAAAAAGTCCCATTGTTCAGGTCCTCCTTATCATTGTTCGTTTTTTTCAAGTTCGGGAATTTCTCTTCCGACAGGATCCGCAAGTTCCTTAAAGAGAAGACGAAGCCTGTAACCGTTCGTTCCGTTAGGATCGGCAACTTTTTCGGTTATGATCCCACCTTCGGTTTCCCATTCAAGAGATACTTCGGTATGATCCCCACCATCGAGAATTGTCGGTTCCTTGATGAATTTCTTCACCAGTTTTCTGAAGAAGCTTTCCTTCATCTCTTTTGGGGCAATTTCCGGATAAACAGCAAGAACGTTTTTTTCAATTTCTTT
>JAFOYK010000213.1 GCA_017424665.1 Oscillospiraceae bacterium | reverse complement strand
GTTCTGATGTATTTTTCCGGAGTAACGCTTAACGTAATTTCTCTTGCCGGTCTTGCGGCCGGAATAGGTATGTTGGTAGATAACTCCATAGTTGTAATAGAAAACATCTACCGACTCAGAAGCCTTGGACTTTCCCCAATAAAATCCGCAATTTCCGGTGCATCTCAGGTTGCCGGAGCAATAACTTCCTCGACCCTTACAACCGTTTGCGTTTTCCTTCCGATTGTTTTTGTTGAAGGTCTTACCAGACAGCTATTCCAGGATATGGCGCTTACCATAGCGTATTCTCTTCTTGCAAGCCTTGTAATCGCGCTTACTGTAATTCCTGCAATGGCGCCTTCCGTTCTTAAAAACGTTAAAGAAAAAGGCACAAACGAAAGCAAAGGAATGCAAAGATACGGAAAATTCGTGCTTTTTGCTCTTAAGCATAAATTCCTTGTTATCCTTCTTGCGGTAGCTCTTCTTGCCGGAAGCGCTTACGCATGCGTAAGCCGCGGATTTATTTTCATGCCGGGAATGGAATCTAACCAGCTTACCGCAAACGTTTCTATGCCGGAAGGTTCCGTGCTTAAAGATACCGCATCTCTCTGCGATGATTTTTCGAAAGAAATCGAGGAGATAGAAGGAGTTGAAACGGTGGGAAGCATGCTTTCCGGCGGCGTTGCAAGTGTATTTGGAATGTCCGGAGGAAGTTCGGACGTAACTTCCGCAACTGTTTACGTCATTCTTGACAGCGAAGGGGAGAAAAACGCTTCCGCTATAACCGAAAAGATTTCTTCCATTGCAAAGAAATATGAAGACAAGGCGGAAATTGGTATTACCGGCGGAATGATGGATTCCATGAGCATGCTCACCGGTAGCGGAATCACCGTTAACGTTTACGGTGAAGACCTTGAAGATATCGCAAAAACCGCTTCTGAAATAGCTGAAACGATCGGAAAAGTTGACGGAATCTCCTATGTTTCCGCCGGCGAAGAAAAAACCGAACCTACTATAAACATCAGCGTTGATAAAGACGCGGCAATGAAAAAAGGCCTTACTGTGGCGCAGATTTTCCAGGAAATTGCGACGGAACTGACAAAAAGCGCCACAGCTGCAACAATCGAGACAGAAAACGGCGATTATGACGTAATTATAATATCTGAAAAGGCAGAAAACTTTACACTTGAAGATATAGAAAATTATGTCTTTGAAATTGAAAAACCGGACGGAAATACGGAAGAAATCAAACTTCTGGATATCGCTGAAATAATCGACGGAAAAACCCTTTCAACAATAAACAGAAGCGCCCAGAGAAGATATCTCAGCGTTTCGGCGGGAATTGAAGAAGGGGAAAACGTAACCATAGTTTCCGCAAGAGTTCAGGAAGCTCTTGCCGGATATAGCGCCCCGGACGGAATTTCTTTCGAATTTTCCGGCGAAAACGAAAGCATTATGGAAGCAATCTGGGAACTTGTAAAAATGCTCGGAATAGGAATCATCCTTGTTTATCTCATAATGGTCGCCCAGTTCCAGTCGCTCCGTTCTCCCTTTATCGTAATGTTCACTGTTCCGCTGGCTTTCACCGGAGCATTCCTTGCGCTTATTGTTTGGGGCCTTGAAATAAGCGTTATTGCGATGATTGGTCTTGTAATGCTTGTCGGTATCATCGTTAACAACGGTATTGTTCTTGTCGACTATATCAACCAGCTCAGAGAAGAAGGTATGCCGAGAAGAGAAGCTATTATTGAAGCTTCCAAAACAAGACTTCGTCCTATCTTCATGACTGCACTTACAACTGTCCTCGGCCTTATTCCAATAGCGCTTGGAATGGGCTTTGGTTCAAGTCTTATCCAGCCGGTTGCTGTTTGCTGCATCGGCGGTCTTGTCTACGCAACTCTTATGACTCTTATCGTAATTCCTGTAATGTATGAAATGCTTTCCAGAAAGAAAATGAGAATTGTAAGTAAAGACGACCTTGAAATTTCGGAACTTTAAAAGTAAAAAACGGCGGATGGTATCCGCCGTTTTTTTGTTGCTTAACTTTTTGTTTTATGATAAAATTAATTCAGGTTATCCACAAGGAGGATTTTATTATGGATTACAGCAATCTTGTAAAAGAAGCTCTTGAAGCAAGAAAAATGGCATATATCCCTTATTCCGGTTTTGCGGTAGGCGCGGCTCTTCTCACTAAAGAAGGAAAAATCTATCGCGGCTGCAACATTGAAAACGCGGCATTCGGCCCCACCAACTGCGCGGAAAGAACCGCATTTTTCAAAGCGGTAAGCGAAGGCGAAAGAGAATTTGCCGCAATCGCGATTGTCGGAGGCCCCAAAGATAACGCTCCCGTGGATTATTGCTATCCCTGCGGTGTTTGCCGCCAGGTAATGGCTGAATTCTGCGGCGATGATTTCATTGTTGTAATCGGAAAGAGCGAAGACGATTTCAAAGTTCACACTCTCAGCGACGTTCTTCCTTTCACTTTCAGAGAACCCGACCTTCACAGATAAGCCCTAAGGAAAATGTTCTTATGAACAAGGACGCGGTAATTTATATTTTAGGGCTTCTTGCCGAACGGATTATAGGTGCTGTTTTGTTCTGGTTGGGCGCGGGAAGTTTTGATTTTCGTTCGGGGATTTTCTTTGCGGTTTATGTTCTGGTCGCTCTTGTTTCCGGAATAATAATCTATTGCAAAAATCCCGAAACCCTTAAAGAAAGGGGAAAGGTCAATACAAATTCACCGAAATGGGATAAAATTTTGCTTCTTGTTTTTTGGCTTTCTGCGTTTTTTGTGGTTTATTATGCTGCGGGAAAAACTGTTCCTCTTGGAATGAAAATCAATTTTGATTTTATTGCGGGAATGATAATCTACATTCTTTCTGCGGTTATAACTGTTAAAGCAATGTTGGAAAACACGTTTTTGGAATCCACCGCAAGACTCCAGACCGACAGAAACCAGAAAGTCATCCAAACCGGTCCGTATTCTGTGGTGCGTCATCCTACATATTCAGCGGTTCTTATGTGGTGTGTTTCGGTAAGATGTATTTTTCCTTCGGCTGAAGTTTTTCTTCTTGCACTTGCGATAGCAACGGTTATAATTATCCGAACGGAACTTGAAGACAAAATGCTTAGAAAAGGTCTTCCGGGATATGAAGAATATTCAAAAAAGGTGAAATATCGCCTTATTCCGTTCGTTTGGTGAAATTTAAAAACCCGTGCTCATTTT
>JAFOYK010000149.1 GCA_017424665.1 Oscillospiraceae bacterium | reverse complement strand
AAGGCTTGCATTTTTGGGACGTCAGGTACGGACCCGGTGTGTCCTCATCCTCGCCAAAATAAAAAACAGGCCACTCCTTCGGAGTAACCTGTTTTTTGGTTGGGGCGGCGGGATTCGGACCCACGAGATGCAGGAGTCAAAGTCCTGTGCCTTACCGCTTGGCGACGCCCCAATATGCTGATAGTAAAAACGCCCACAGCTTTTAACTATGGGCGTATAAATTTTAAATGGGGTGGTGGGTGGGATTCGAACCCACGGTCTTCAGAGCCACAATCTGACGCGTTAGGCCAGCTACGCTACATCCACCATGTTAGGCAATTTAAAAATTGCCTGGCGCGCCGTGAGGGACTCGAACCCCCGGCCCTCTGCTTAGAAGGCAGATGCTCTATCCAGCTGAGCTAACGGCGCAGTTTTTGGAGCGGATGAGGGGAATCGAACCCCCCTATCCAGCTTGGAAGGCTGGCATTCTACCAATGAATTACATCCGCATAACGCACGAATAATTATATCAAAGGAAAACCGATTTGTCAACAACAAAAATGCCTTATTTTTATAATTTTTTTAAAAAGCCGGAACTTAGATATTGTTTTAATTTTAAAAAAGTTATATAATCTTAAAGTATAATACCATAATATGCCCATAATTCACAAAGAGTTAACCAAAAAAGTTTTTTTAAAGGCTATAATTTAAAAAGTGTTCCGAAAGGAGGAATTTGCCTTGAAAAAGAAAATCCTTTTTGCCATAGCGGCAATTTTAATTGCGTTTGTTTTTGGTGGCTGCAACAAAAACACGGAAGAAAACGGCGAAATAAACCCAAACGAATTCAGCTACGATATGCTTGAACTTTCCGTTGTTGCGGATGAAATTTATAAAGACCTTGATGTAAGCGAACTTACCGCAAAAAGCGTTGAAAAAATTTCCGACGAAACTTTCATTTCCGAACAGCTCTATATTGACCTTAATAACGTAATTTCCTACGATATCCGCTGCACCGAAGGAAAATACGGAGTTTGCGACGTTGCGATAATCCGCGTTAAAAAGGGCAAAACAGCCGAAGTCATAAATTCCCTTGAAAACCGCAAGGACGACCGCATAAACGAATTCAGAAGCTATGACGTTTACGATTCCTATAACATAGCAATGAACGCCGATATTTATGACCAGGGCGAACTTGTTATAATGCTTATGCTTTCCGAAGAGGATAAAGCCAAAGCAAAAGAAATCATCGATTATTACATCCCCTGAGCCGAAAGGAAATTTATGAACAGTATCATCAGTTTTTGGGAAAAGCTTTCTTCAAAAAAACGCGGACTTCTTTTTGTTGCCGCCGGAATGCTCTGCCTTGCCGGAAGCCTTGTTCTGCTTCTTTTTACCGAAAGCATTTTTTCAACGGTCCTGCTATATTTTTCTCTCGGTCTTAATATAATAGGCCTGTATATCCTTATGTGGATTAAGGACAGGAGGGACAAAAAATGACAAAAAGCGAAGTCCTTCGCAGAACCTGGGTGGATATCTCCCTTGATGCGATCGATTATAACTTCAGAAAAATAAAAGCCCATGTTGGAAAAGCTATGGTCATGGCCGTTGTCAAAGCGGACGCTTACGGCCACGGCGACAGAATGACCGCGCCTTTCCTTGAAGAAGCCGGCGCGGATTGGTTCGGCGTTTCAAATCTGGGCGAAGCTCTCGGAATCCGTGAAAGCGGCGTTACAAAACCGATTCTGATTTTCGGAAACACCCCGGCGGAATGCGTTTCCGACCTTGCAAAATGGAATATCACCCAGACCGCATATTCCCTTCATTACGCAAAGGAACTTTCCGCCGAAGCGGAAAAACTCGGCGTTACCCTTGACGTACACCTTAAGTTCGATACCGGAATGGGAAGGATAGGTTTTGTCTGTTCCGAAGATAATTTCGACGTTGCGGTTTCCGAAGCGGAAGAAGCCGCAAAACTTCCGAACATAAGAGTGACCGGCGCTTTCACCCATTTTGCTTCCGCGGATGAACCCGATTCCGACGGCGAAAGCTACACAAGACTCCAGTTTGACCGCTTCTGCCGCGTTTGCGATGCTCTTAAAGAAAAAGGAATCGACGTCGGCATCCGCCATTGCTGCAACAGCGCCGCGGTGCTTTGCTATCCGGAAATGCATCTTGATATGGTCCGCCCCGGAATAATCCTTTACGGACTTTATCCGGCTTCTCACGAAGAGGTTACCTGCAGAATAAAACTTAAACCCGCAATGGAACTTCGAACCGTTGTAAGTATGACCAAAGATTATGAAAAAGGTTCCTGCATAAGCTACGGAAGAAGATTCACCGCACCGGAAGATATGAAAATTGCCTCCACCGCAATAGGCTATGCGGACGGTTACCACCGCCTTCTTACCAACAAAGGAAGAATGATAGTCCGCGGAAAATATGTTCCCGTTGTGGGAAGCGTCTGTATGGACCAGACCATGCTTGACGTTTCAAACGTTCCGGAAGCGGAAGAAGGGGATATCGTAACCGTTTTCGGAAAAGACGGCGAAGCTTCCGTTTCCGTCGATGAAGTTGCCGCCCTTGCCGGAACGATAAACTATGAAATAATCTGCGCGGTTTCCCGCCGCGTTCCGAGATGTTATTATCTCCGCGGAGAAAACATCCACAACTTTGACTACGCAAGGTGGAAGGAAAAATGAGCTTTGAAATAAAACGTCTTTCCGAAGAAAATTCCGCATCCGTTGCGGAAATTGAAAAACTTTGTTTTTCCCACCCCTGGAGCGAAGCCACCGTTTCTTCCGAAATCAAAAGCGGATTTTCGGATTTTTTCGGCGCTTTTTCCGAAGATGAGCTTGCGGGATATATCGGCGGAAGAACAATTTGCGGCGAAACCGAAATTTTCAACGTCGCCGTTGCTCCGAAATTCCGAAGAAAAGGCATGGCCGATGCGCTTATAAAAAAATTCATCGAAGCGGTTCGCGAAAAAGAGACCCGGGTGATTTTTCTGGAAGTTCGGACTTCCAACCTTGGCGCAATAAATCTTTACGAAAAAAACGGTTTCGTTTTCTGCGGAATCCGAAAAGATTATTACACCGATCCTAAGGAAAACGCGATTTTGATGCGTCTTGCCTTCGATGGGACCCAGGAATTTGAAGATTGGGACGATGATGAAGAATAAAAAAACTCCGTGCCTTTTGGCACGGAGTTTTTTTATATCTTGTTTTATTTTGTAAGTTCTTTAAGGCAATGTTCACAGATGTTTTTGCCTTTGAATTCGCTGACTCCGTCGGCGCTTCCGCAGAAGATGCAGGCGGGTTCATATTTTTTAAGCATAATCGCGTTTTCGTCAACGTATATTTCAAGAGCATCTTTTTCTTCAATGTTAAGGGTGCGGCGCAGTTCTATCGGCAAGACTATTCTTCCGAGTTCATCGACTTTTCTTACAATACCTGTTGATTTCATTTTGCATGCCTCCCATTATTTACATTTTGCACCTTAAATATACAGTAATTTCCTTTTATTGTCAAGATAATCCGTTTT
>JAFOYK010000172.1 GCA_017424665.1 Oscillospiraceae bacterium | reverse complement strand
GCAATTGAAATGGAAAGAGTCGGAATCATCCGGAAATCCGAACTCCAATATTGCTTCCGTGAGTTCGAACCCTATCTTCTTAAATGCAAATTCACCGGCTGCAGCCATGTTTCCGAAAAAGGCTGCGCCGTGCTCGAAGCGGTTGCTGAAGGAATCATTCCCGAAAGCCGCCACAAAAGCTATTGCGCGATGTATGAGGAAGCAAAACAGATAAAAGAATGGGAACTGGATAAAGAAAATGGCTGAAACGCATGAAGAAAAGTTTCGCCGAATGACCGAAGAGCCTGTCGGAAAGCTCATCGGAAAACTTGCCGTTCCCTGTATCATAAGCATGCTTGTAACCTCGTTTTACAACATGGCGGATACGTTTTTTGTCGGCCAGCTTAAAAGCAACTCCGCAACCGGCGCGGTCGGCGTTGTTTTTTCAATGATGGCAATAATCCAGGCCGTCGGATTTTTCTTCGGCCACGGAAGCGGAAATTACATATCCCGAGAGCTTGGAAAAAAGAATTATGACGAAGCGGAAAAAATGGCCGCAACCGGCTTTGTGACCGCTTTTGCCGCCGGCGTGCTCATAATGCTCATCGGTGAAATTTTCCTTAAGGAACTTGCTTATCTCCTCGGTTCGACCGAAACAATTTTGCCTTATACGATGGATTATCTGAGGGCGATACTTCTCGGCGCGCCCTGGATAACCACATCTTTTGTGCTTAATAACCAGCTCCGTTTCCAGGGAAACGCTTCTTACGCAATGGTCGGAATAACTTTCGGGGCGGTGCTCAACATCGTTCTCGACCCGGTGCTCATTTTTGCAATGGATATGGGAATTGCCGGAGCGGGTTACGCAACCGTTATAAGCCAGTTCGCAAGTTTCTGCGTTCTTCTCTATGGAATGCAGAAAAGGGGAAACGTAAAGCTTCGTTTTTCCAACATCAGGCTTAAATGGTTCTATTTTAAAAACATCTTTGCCGGAGGCTTTCCTTCCCTTGCAAGGCAAGGGCTTGCCTCCGTTGCAACAATTTCCCTTAACCATGCCGCAGGCCCTTACGGAGACGCTGTGATAGCCGCAATGGGCGTTGTTCAGCGAATCGCAATGTTCGGGGCTTCAACCATGATCGGCTTCGGCCAGGGCTTCCAGCCCTTCTGCGGATTCAACTACGGTGCGGGGCTTTATAAAAGGGTCAAGGAAGGCTTTTATTTCTGCGTAAAAACGTCCGCGGTTTTCCTTGTTGCGATAGCCGCAATCGGTTTTGTTTTTGCTCCGGAAGTAATTGCTCTTTTCCGAGATGACCCCGACGTTATAAGAATCGGCGCTTTTGCAATGCGTCTGCAGTGCGTGACCTTTGCGGCACACAGCTGGATTGTTCTCAGCAATATGATGACCCAGGTCATCGGAAGAACCGTTCCGGCAACATTTCTTGCAACCGCAAGGCAGGGGCTTTTCTTTATTCCGGCGGTTTTGATACTTTCCGAACTTTTCGGAGTTATCGGGATCCAGCTTGCTCAGCCGATAGCCGATATCGGAACGCTTATCTGCGCAATTCCGATTCAGCTTAAGATATTAAAAGAAACAGACAGCAAAATAATTTCTGAAAAGGAGACTACATAAATGAACATCTGGCATGATCTTTCCCCCAAACGTGTTAAACCCGAAGATTTCGTTGCCCTTATCGAAATTCCCAAAGGCAGCAAAAACAAATATGAACTTGATAAAGAAACCGGCCTTCTTAAACTCGACCGCGTTCTTTATACTTCCACCCACTATCCCGCAAGCTACGGTTTCATTCCGAGAACTTACGCAGATGACGGTGACCCCCTTGATGTTCTTGTACTTTGCTCCGAAGATATCTATCCCATGACCCTTGTTCACGTAAAACCCATCGGTGTTATCAAAATGACCGATAACGGTGCGGCTGACGAAAAAATCATCGCTGTTCCGCTCGATGACCCGACCTATAACGGATATAACGATATCTCCGAAATTCCCACCCACATCTACAGCGAAATGATGCATTTCTTCGAAGTTTATAAAGCTCTTGAACACAAACAGACCGTTGTTGACGAAGTTTGCAACGCAGAAGAAGCAAGACGCATTGTTGAATACTGCATCAACAAATATGTTGATTCCTTTTGCAAATAAAATTTAAAGAATAAAAAAGCGCGGCTTAAAGCCGCGCTTTTTTTGCTTTAATTTTCTCTTCCGATTTTAAAAATCATTCTTAAAAAAGGAGCAAGAAATTTCGGGCTGTTCATAACAACAATTTTCATAAAAAACACCTCCGTCAACGGCTAAAACATCTGCAAATTACGCCCGCCGCAAGAATAAGAAACATCACAAGAATGAAAAACGGAAGAAATTTTACAAAAAGTCCGACAAAAAATCCTGCCGCGAAAAGGATGACCGGGTTTTGAAAATCTGTTTTCCGTCTTTTCATAAAACGCCTCTTTCTTCGGTTTTGTATGATATCTTATGAAAAAACGGCGGTTTCGGTTACAAAAAACGAATTTTTTGATGCTTTACGGAATAGTAATATCAAAAAACTATGATTTT
>JAFOYK010000035.1 GCA_017424665.1 Oscillospiraceae bacterium | reverse complement strand
TCGCCGTCGGAATATTGCTTCTTTGAAATATTATTTTGTAAGGCGTTTGATGATCATTTCATACTGGGGATATTCTTTAAGAAGGTATTCCCTTTCAAGAAGTTCAAAATCGCCGAATTCAAAACCGGGAGAAACCATGCAGCCGGCAAGAGAATATCCGGTTCCGTCCATAACGGCGCCGAAAATTGTGCCTTTGGGAATAAGTACCTGGGGCTGTTCCCCTCTTTCGATATCAAGACCGAGTTTTATTCTTTCAAGCTCGCCGTTTTTATTGATTATATGGATAACCATCGGAACGCCGGAATGGAAATACCAGATTTCATCGGATTTAAGGCGATGGAAACGGGAAACATCTCTGTCTTTAAGAAGGAAATAGATACTTGTCCAAAGTTTGCGGTTTCCTTCAAAAGCGGAATCCACCGCGGAAGCATCGATAATATCCTTGGATTTAAGACATTCGTTATAATATCCGCCTTCCGGATGTTCTTTCATGTTAAGCTTTTCAACAAAATATTTTCCTGTGAACAAAGAAAAAGCCTCCTAAAAAATGATACATATATTGTACCATTTTTCCGGGGGCTTTTAAAGTGTTTAGTCCGAAAATTTTATTTCTATTTCCCGTTTTTTGCGCATGTAATAAATGGTTATAAAAAGCGCGCTTATTATCCATCCAAGAGGATATCCCAATGCAACGGCAACAAAGGAATCGGTATATTGTGTTACAAAGAAAAGATATATCTGGCGGAAAACAACGAAGGAAAAAAGGCGTATCGCCGTTGGAAGTTTTGTATCACCGGAACCGCAAAGAGCACCGGAAAGAACCGAGTTTACCGAAACGATCGAATAGAACGGAGTCATGAAACGAAGGAGGAAAGCTCCGTATTCCACAACTTCCGCTTCCCTGTTGAACAGCATAATAAGATGCGGAGCAAAAATGAGTATCGGCGCAGTTATCGCAATTGTTGCCGCAAAAGCAAGAATAGAAGCATATTTTGTTCCTTTTTCCGCGCGTTTTACGTCCTTCGTGCCAAGGTTCTGACCAACGAAAGTGGTTATACTCATTGAAATGCTGTCCAGCGGAATGATTGCGAAATGGTCGATCTTAACATAAGCCGACCAGGCCGCCATTACCGAAGAACCGAAGGAGTTTATATAAGACTGTACAAAAACGTTTGAGAATGAAGTTATGCTTTGCTGAAGAGCCGTCGGAAGGCCTATGTGGAAAATTTCCTTCATTACATATTTGTGTATTTTGATTTTTTCCCAGCAAAGTTTATATATTCCCTTTTCTTTTGTAAGAGTTCCGAGAACGAGAACGGAAGAAATTATCTGGGAAAGAACGGTTGCGTAAGCAGCTCCCGCAACGCCGAGTTTAAACACAATTACAAAAACAAGGTCAAAAATAATGTTAACAAAAGAGGAAGCGATAAGGAAATAAAGCGGGCGTTTCGAATCTCCCACCGCGCGAAGAATTGCCGCACCCATATTATAAACCATCAGCGAAGCAATTCCGGCAAAATAAATGGTAAGATAGGTTTTGGATTCCACAAAAACGTCATCCGGCGTTTTCATAAAGCGGAGGGTGTAAGGAACCATAAAAACGCCTATTGCAGTTGCGACAACGCTGAGCGCAGAAATCATTCCGATGGCGGTATGAATAGCGTCTTCAAGCTTTTTATTGTTCTGAGCACCGAAACTTCTTGCGATAACCACCGAAGCACCGCTTGAAAGGCCGGTGAAAAAACCGATGAGCATATTGACTATCGGGGTTGTAGTTCCAACCGCCGCAAGAGCCTGTTTGCTTACAAAATTTCCTACAACAATGCTGTCAACAGCGGTATAAAATTGCTGAAAAAGATAGCCAAGCATGAGCGGAAGGGCAAATTTTATGATTTTTTCCCAGATGTTGCCTTCGGTCATAAGGGTCGCGTTTTTATAAGCCAAATTCATCCTCCTTTCCAAAAAATTATTCCATAATGAATAATAAACTCAAATTGTTTCATTTTCAACATTTTTTGAATAATTCTACATAAATAATCAAAGATGTTGATTTAATATACATTCTTTTGATTATTTTTCAAAAATTTCTATTATGTTTATTCATTTTTCCTTTTTTATGAAGTTTTTGATTCAAAACTCTTTAATAAATTACTTTTTTGTGGTATGCTTTATTAAGAATTTTTACGGAGGATTTTTTGATGAATTACATATATCTTATTCTTGGCGTTGTTCTCGGAATTGTTTTTCTTGGAAGAGCAAAAAACGCAAAAAATCACAAATTCGTTCCCTATGAAGCAAAAATGAAACTTAAGACAAAAAAGACAATCGATCAATATGACGATTGGTGCGCAAAAGAAGCTATTGGCTGCAGACTTGTCGGCACCGGTTTTATTCTTTTCGGTCTTTCTGCAACCTTTATGGACAGCAACGCTCTTTTGAGCACCGTTATTTCGCTTGCTTCCCTCGTTATTTTTATTGTCGGCTTCTTTATGCGAATTTATAACAACAAAAAACACCTCGGACATTATTTCACAAAACAGTAAAAACCAGAAAATCCCGTCGAAAGACGGGATTTTTTTGAAATCGGCGCAACCTTTTCAAAATTTTTGCGTGATATATTGATGAAAGGAGGTTTTTGGATTGGAAGATTTAAAAATAATAGAACTGTTTTTTGAAAGAAAAGAATGTGCTGTTGCAGAAACAGAAAGAAAATACGGCCGTTATCTCTCCAAAATAGCTTATAACATTCTTTTTGATACCGAAGACAGCGAAGAATGTGTCAACGACACCTATATGAAGACCTGGAACATAATTCCGCCGCAAAAACCGAAAGTTCTCCGAACCTTTCTCGGAAAAATCACAAGGCGTCTTGCGATAGATGTTTTTCGCAAAAAACACGCGGAAAAACGCATAAATTCCGAATTTGCCCTTTCCCTTTCGGAACTTGACGAATGCATTCCGGATAATCTTTCCGCAGAAACCGCATTTGAGGAAAAAGAACTTTCCGAAAGCATCAATTGCTTTCTCTCCTCACTTTCAAAAGAAAACCGCGATATCTTCGTTTGCCGCTATTTTTATTCCGATTCGATAAAAGATATCGCTTCCTTTTTTGGAACAAGTGAATCAAAAATAAAAAGTTCCCTTTTCCGAAGCAGAAAAGCACTTAAAGAACACCTTGAAAAGGAGGGATTTTCTTTATGAAAGCAGAAGATATTTCGAACGCACTTAACGAAATCAATGAAGAATATATAGAATCCGCGAATGAAAGAAGAAAAACTAAAGTCAAAAAATCCGGTTTGATAAAATGGGTTTCCGCCGCGGCAGCAATAGCCGTTGTTGTGCTGATCGGAACGAAAGTATTTGTTCCAAACACACCGGAAGGAAATGACGAACCGGTCGGTGAAGTTGGCGGAACCGAAACGGAATACGGTGCTTACCTTCCGATCCTTGAATATATCGAAAGCAATACAACAGCTTACGGTTTTGAAGGATATATGGCTTACGATATTTCCGAACTTTCAAGCGGCAACCCCTGGAACGAAGAAATGGTTTTTGAGGCTCTTCCGGTTTACCGGAACAATTCTTTTAACGAAATCGGAATCGCCTATCCCGGAATAGGCGAAGAAGCCATGAACAAAAAACTTGAAAACATCGCCGAAAAAACCGACCTTAAAATGCGGGGAATCATCGGAGCAACCTATGTTGGAGATTTTTCTTCCGGAAGCGGAATTCCCGACGATTTTATAACCGATATCAAAGCCGATTTCGGAAGTTATACAATTGAAATCCAATCCAACGGAAGCATTGTTGCAATGTATAACGGTTTCGATGGAGAAGAACTTCCGGAAGAATACAGCTTCACCCATAACAACACCACCGAAGGCGAAGCTTTTGAAACAATCGCTTATCTTTACGAAAATTACGGCGATATAATCGGCCTCCCGGAAGCCACTTTTGTTACTTCAAAAGAATATACTTTTTCCGGAGAGGAAATCCGCGATTACAGAATCTACGATTTTTCCGGGGACGAAATAAACGATATGCTGAATTTTGCTTTCAATGAAGTTCAGCTTGCGCCCAACGACGAAGGAAAGCTGATGCTGATAAGAATCAACGACAAGCTTTCCTGCGCGGAAAAAATCGGAGATTATCCGATAATTTCTCCGGAAGAAGCAAAAGATATGCTTCTCGAAGGCGGATATATCACAACCGTTCCTTATGAAATGCCGGGAAAGAAATATATCGCAAAATGCGAACTTATTTACCGAAGCGGAATTTCCGAAAACATCTGGATGCCTTATTACCGGTTCCTTGTTGAGCTTCCGGAAATGGCACAGGAAAACGGACTTAAAAACTTCGGCGCATATTATGTTCCGGCGGTCAAACTAGAATATATCGAAGGCCTTCCTCTTTGGAACGGAAGTTTTAACTGAAAAAAACGGGCTTTAAAGCCCGTTTTTTTACAGCATCAATCTATAAAGCTCAAGGTTGCCCGTTTTTACTTCAAAAACAAATCCGTTTTTCAGTGCAATATTTTTACTTGCGGCTTGGTTTTCGTCACATTCGATAACCAAGCTTTCGATGTCAGCTTCTTTTGAATATTCCACTATTGCTTTCGTAAGTTCGTCCGCAATCCCCATTCCCCAATAGTTTCTGTTAATTACCCATCCGATTTCATAATCGCTTTTTTCATAACTGTGGAAAATCAAATGACCGATTACCCTTTCGGTTTCCAAAATTTCCACGGCATAAACAAGCGGCGGTTCGCAAAGACCCGCATTTTTAATAAAATCCGTCGTTTTTTCCATATCAAAAACCGGTTCAATATATTTCATAACTTCCGCATCAGAAAGTACCTCATACAAATCTTTTTCATCTTCCTGACGGAAATTTCGGATTTTACATCTTTTTGTAAAAAGTTCCATTTTCATCACCTTTTTAAAAACCTCCTGCAGAAATCTGCGGGAGGTTTTTATTATTATCTGTAATCGTCCATTTCAAATGTAAATGTTCCGACTTCGCCGAATTCGTCGTATTCTATTTTCTTTCCGGGAACAACCGCTCCCACGCTATGGGAAAGGGGCGTTACTTCAACCATTTCGCCTTTGTTTTCCATCCAGTCAAGGCGGCAGAGAATTACGCTGGTGCAGATATAATAGATATCGACGATATCTTTTTTCATCGCGACATAATCCGCACCGTCATGAG
>JAFOYK010000017.1 GCA_017424665.1 Oscillospiraceae bacterium | reverse complement strand
GCGGAACATCTTCTCGGAATGGTTCTTTCAATTTCCAGAAGGATCCCCGAATACCGCAACCAGCAAAACGAAAACAAATGGAAAATCCTTAAATTCGATAAACCCCTTGACGAAAGCACCGTTTTAATTCTCGGCGCAGGAGATATCGGAACGACCCTTGCAAAATGTATGAAACCCATGGTCGGAAAAATCATCGGCATCCGCCGAACCGCAAGAGATTTTCCGGATTGTTTTGACGAAATGTTCACTCTTGAAAAACTTGACGAAAAGCTTCCCGAAGCGGATTTTGTAATTTCAATTCTTCCCCAGACCCCCGAAACTATCGGACTTCTTGACGAAAGACGCCTTCGCCTTATGAAAGACGACGCAATTTTTGTTAACGGCGGCCGCGGAAGCCTTATCGACCAGGAAGCACTTCTTAAAGTTATGTCCGAAGGAAAATTCTTCGGTGTCGGCCTTGACGTAACAGTTCCGGAACCCCTTCCGGAAGAAAGCCCTCTTTGGAAACAGGAAAGACTTCTCATAACTCCCCATGCTGCGGGAAATTCCTGTTCGCTCGAAAGTCCTCTTGAAAGAAAAATCAGAGATTTTATTCTTAAAAATACACTTAAATGGCTTAACGGCGAAGAACCGGAAAACCTTATCGATTTCAAACTCGGTTATAAAAAGAATATCTAAAACAAAAAGCGGGTTTTAAAAGCCCGCTTTTTTTATTCTGTTTTTTTCCCTATAGATTTTTTCAAGAATATCGACAACACCGTCGATTCCAAGCATTCCGGAATCCAGCATTATATGATAACTTTCTTTCATTCCCCATTTTTTGTTGCTGTTCATGTTGTAATAGGAAGCGCGGTATTTATCCGTTTGCTGGATGGATTTTGCCGCTTCTTTTTCAGAAAGCCCGTAACGTTCCTTCGCGCGTTCGATTCTCGTTTTCGAATCAGCATAGATAAAAACGTTAAGAACGTCTTTTCTGTCGCTTAAAATGCTGTCCGCGCAGCGTCCCACAAAAATGCAGGGGCCTTCCTTTGCTTTTTCAAGAATATAGTTGGTCTGGTCAGCCGCGATGGCAATTCCGGAAGGGATCATATTATCCGCACCGAAATCCACATAAGGGAACATGGCCAGAGAATAAAGAAAACTGCCCGTTGGGGTTTCCTCGATTTCTTTCACATATTTTGTGCTGAAACCGCGCTGTTTTGCGGCATATTCATAAAGATTTTTGTCATAGTAAGGAATTCCGAGACGTTCGGAAAGTTTTCTTCCGATCTCGCTTCCTCCGCTGCAGAACTGTCTTCCAATGGTGATAATCATTTTGCCATCCCCTTTCACTTTGTAGATAATGCAGACTATTTTCAACAATATTATACCTGAAACTGGTGATTTTGTAAAGATTTTTTGTTTCATTCAAGTTTCCCAAATTCATATCCCATTTCACGGAATTCGGAAATCAAAATTTCAAGAGCTTTTGGGGTTGTTGTTCTTGTGGAGCTGTCGTGAAGAAGAACTATAACTTTTTCGTTTCCGATGAATTCGGAAGAGAGCACGTTTTCGGCAATTTCTTCCGCAGAAAGAAGTTCTCCAAGGCTGTCTTTTCCGTCCGCGTTCCAGTCATACCAGGTCATTCCCTCCGCTTTTGTTTTTTCTTTCACCTCTTCAATAAGCCATTTTGGTGCGTTATAATTGTTGCTTCCGCCGGGAAAACGAAAAATTTTACATTCTTCCCCCGTTACGGAATATATCCATTCCTTTTCTTTATCAAGATCTTCGATAAAATTTTCCGCCGAAAGATAAATTTTATCATAATCATGGCTCATGGTATGAAGGCCGATGGAATGTCCTTCGCTGTGAATTTTGAAAAGTCTTTCGTCGGTTTTGATGTCCGAAGGGCCTATTACAAAAAAAGTTGCTTTGATATTTTCTTTTGAAAGTATCTCAATAATCTCTTCCGTTCTTTCCGAAGGGCCGTCATCAAAGGTGAAATATACCGTTTTAACCGCATTAGCATCAGCTTTTTCCGCCTTGAGCACAGGAAACGCAAAAGCCATGCTCAAAACAAAAATCACCGCCGGCAAGGCAAAATTCCGGATTTTTATAACGCCGAATTTTATATTCAAAAAAACACCGCCCGAAAAGTTTTTTGTTGACTTAATCATGTGATAGAGTTAATATTAAGTATATGTCATTTTTAAAGGAGATATTTCATCTTGAAAAATATAAACGAAATCACAAAGGCCGAAGCTTCAGAAGTTAAATATATTCTTACCGACATCGACGGAACCCTTACCGGTCCCGACGGACGCATTTCTCCGAAGGTTTATGAAATGCTTTGGAAACTTCGCGAAGCAGGCTTCATTCTTATTCCCGTTACCGGAAGAACCGCCGGCTGGGCCGCTGTTGCAATCACCGATTGGCCCGTTGACGCAATAATCGTTGAAAGCGGAAGCGTTGTTTATTACCTTGAAAACGGTTCAAGAAAAGAATTCGTTCATCCTTCCGTTCCAAAGGACCGATATTCCGTTCACGAAAAGATCCGTGAAGTTGCTCTCGCTAAAAATCCGAAAATAAAGGTCAGCATCGACCAATACAGCCGTTTTAACGATTTCGCGTTCAACTATGCGGAAGACGAGGACGACAAGCTTACTTTTGAAGAAGCAAAAGAAGTTCTCGATGCGGTAAAAGCCATTGGCGCAAAGGGAAACATCAGTTCCATCCACGTTAACACCTGGTTCGGCGATTACGATAAGCTTCCTATGAGCCTTCTTTATCTTAAGGAACACTACGGCGTCGAAAATCCCGAAGATTGCGTTATCTATTTCGGCGATGCCGCAAACGACGAGGAAATGTTCGGATTTTTCCCGAAAGCCTGCGCCGTTGCAAACTTCATGAAATACGCCGAACACGCAAAGCATCTTCCCACCTATATCACCACTTTTGAAGGCGGAGAAGGCTTTTGCGAAGCCGCCGAAATTCTTCTTACCGAAAGAAAAAACAAAATTTCCGAAAAATATAACCTTTCCGAATAAAAAAACACCGGAGCCCCAGTGCTCCGGTGTTTTTCTTTGGTTGCGGTTTTTTCTGCGCTTACATTTATTCAAAAAAGGCTGCGGGCGCCTTTTTTACCTTTAATCGATGGGCTCAAGAACGCCGTAATCTCCGTCGTTGCGTTTATAAACAACGTTGATTTCCCCTGTTTCGGTGTTGCGGAACATAAAGAAATTGTGTCCGAGAAGATTCATCTGAAGAATCGCTTCCTGAACATCCATGGGGTTAACTCTGAACTGTTTGGTTTTTACGATTCCGTAATCGTCTGCCGGCTCTTCGTAAAAATCCACTGCCAGTTCGGAAAATTTTTCCCCGCGGAATTTGTGTTCAAGTTTCTTTTTGTTGCGGGTGATCTGTTTGGTAAGAACGTCCACAACTGCTTCAAGGGAATCAAGTCTGTCGGAGGTGGTTTTTTCTGCTCTGAAGAACATTCCGCCGGCGGTAATGGTTGCCTCCACCGTTTCTCTTCCGTTCTGGTTGGTCACGGTAATTGCGGCTTTCGCATCTTCCCCGAAAAAGCGGTCGAGCTTTGCAAATTTTTTCTCGCAGCGTTCACGGAAAGAATCGCGGACAGAAGTGTTTTTCGAAATGATGCTGATGTTCATATTTTTACCCCCTTTTTGGTTACACTTCGGGAAGTTTCAAACTTCCTTCTGCAACTTCATTATATCACCTGAAAAAGGCTGTTTCTATTGTTTTATTTTACGGAAATGTTAACAGTTTATTATGCTTTTCGGAGAATTTGACCTTACAATATTGACCTTTTCATCTTTTGATGATAAAATATAAATGTTGTGTGATTAAAAATATAAAAAAGCGTACCCAAAGGGTACGCTTTTTTCTTTTTGTTAAGGTTTTTTAACGATTTTTCCGCCGGCGATGACCCACGCGGGGGTTTCATAAACGGAAAGAGGATCGCCTTTAAAAATCGCAAGGTCCGCGTCTTTTCCGGGAGCTATGGAACCTATTTTATCGGAAAGTCCCATGATTTTTGCCGGAACGGAAGTTATCGCCTTTATGGCGTCATCGTGATCCATTCCCGCTCTTACGGCAATTCCCGCGGAAAGAGCAAGATATTTTATCGGAACTTCCGGATGGTCGGTGCAGATTGCGACCTCGACGCCCGCCTTTTTAAGAATTGCGGCGTTTTCGTCGATTTCGTTGGAAAGTTCCGGTTTGGTTCTTGTG
>JAFOYK010000160.1 GCA_017424665.1 Oscillospiraceae bacterium | reverse complement strand
CTTTTTCAATAATTTTCTCTTCGTCGGTCTCAAAAATTGTGTTCGTGTAATTAAGCCTTACGATAACGCCGTTTTCAACGGTTCCGATTATTGCTTTGTCGGTGATTATGTTGTCGGCGATGTAATAGTTGATTTTAAGAATTCCGGTAGTTTCGTCCTTTGCGAAGAAATTATAATTCGCCTTCCAGCCGGGGTTTTTCGGGTCAAAATCCGGAACGTCCTTTTGAATTTCCGCAACAAGTTCCGGCCAAAGGGTTGCCGGAAAAACGTTTGAATCGCTTTCCGAAAAATTTTCCGGAAGAAGAGCCGGAATTTCCGTTCTTGTTCCGAAAATGTCGGCGGAATCCGGAAGTTCAAAATCCGATTCCCGCAAATTTTCAAGAGGAAGAAAAATCTTCGCCGGTTCGCTTTGAAAACCGCTTCCCGGAATTATCGAAGGAACGTCCGGAACGCCGAAACCCTCCGGTTCGGCGGAAGAACATCCGCAAAGAATAAGGATAAGCGCCAGAATAAAACAGATTTTTCTCATAAAAAAGCCCCCTTTTTGCCGTTCTATAACAATAGTGACGGAAAAGGGGGCTTTTTGTTGCGTTGTTTTAAAAATTTTTTTAATTTCTTACAGCTTTTGTTCCAAAGGGGAAAAGGCTCATTGCCGCAAGTTTGAAAAACTGTTTTCCGAAAGGGATACCGACAACGGTTATGCACCAAAGGATTCCGCAGCCAAGAGCGGTAAGCGCAATTTCCCAGCCGAAAACAATTATCCAGAGAATGTTGAAAAAAGTGTTTCCGAAGCCGATGGGTTCTCGCTGAATTTCCTTTTTGAAAGGAAAGGCGCAAAGCCCCGCAATTTTAAAACACTGAATTCCCGCGGGAATTCCGATTATGCTTATGCAAAGGAGAAGACCCGCAGCGGCCCATTCCAGCCAGAGGAGAAATCCGCCGAAAACGAACCAGAGAAAGTTTCCCAAAGTTTTCATTAATTAAATCACCTTTTATAAAAATATTTTCGCAAAATCTTTTGCAAAATAATTATATCATAAAGTTTTCCTCCGTTTTGGGTTTTGACCCAAGATTTAACAATTGTTTACAGGGCCGAAATCATTTGTTCATAAATTATTCCAAAGAGGAATAATCTTAATAAAATCTTAAAAAAACTTTAAGAATTCAGCCGATTGTTTCTTAAAAATTTTTTCTTTATATTTTCAGTAGGAAAGATTTTTAAGGAGAGTGAAAAAATGGATTTTGTCCGAACGCTGAATTTTATAATTGCCGCGGTTTTCTTTATCTGTTATTCTTACCAGTTTTTATATATTCCGGTTGCGCTTTTTAAAAAAGAACCGCCCCATAAACTTCCCCAAAAACACCGTTTTGCTGTTCTTGTTTCCGCAAGAAACGAAGAGAAAGTTGTCGGCGAACTTATCAAAAGCATAAATTCCCAGACATACGGAAGGGAAAACATAAGAATTTTTGTAATGGCAGATAACTGCACCGACGAAACCGCAAGGGTTGCCCGAATTTCCGGCGCAAGGGTTTATAAACGTTTTAACCTTGAAAAAATCGGAAAAGGTTATGCTCTTGAAGAACTTTTAAACCATATTTCCGAAGATTACCCAAGAAATTATTTCGACGGATTTTTTGTTTTCGATGCGGATAATGTTCTTGAAGAAAATTATATCGAGGAAATGAACAAAACTTTTTCCGATGGGTTCAATATAATAACCGGCTACCGGAATTCCAAAAATTATGGCGATAACTGGATCTCCGCGGGATATTCCCTTTGGTTCCTTCGTGAAAGCAGATTTCTCAACCATTCCCGCTTCCTTCTCGGAAATTCCTGCGCTGTTTCCGGAACGGGCTTTTTCTTCAGCAAAGAGATTCTCGAAAAATGCGGCGGCTGGCCTTTCCATCTTCTGACCGAGGATATCGAATTCACCGTTCATAACATTATCTGCGGCGAAAAAAATCGGTTTTTGCAAAAACGCGGTGCTCTATGATGAACAGCCTGTTCTTTTAAGCCAATCCTGGCGCCAGAGAATGCGCTGGGCAAAAGGCTATCTCCAGGTTTTCGGAAAATACGGAACGGATTTGATAAAAGGAATTTTCCGAAGGGATTTTTCCTGTTTCGATATGACAATGAACATAATGCCGGCGGTGGTTCTTTCGGTTCTTTGCGCTTTAATAAACGGTTTCGCTTCTTTGGCGGCGGTTCTTTCCGGCGAAAGCCTTTTGCCAATAGTCTTTTCTTTGGGCGAAAGCCTTTTCAACATGTATCTTACCCTTTTCGCAATAGGCGCGATAACGACCGTTACCGAATGGAAACAAATTCATGTTTCGCCTTTTAAAAAGATTTTCTATGCTTTCACTTTTCCGCTTTTTATGTTCACCTATATTCCCATTTCCGTCGCGGCGATTTTCAGAAAGGTTGAATGGAAACCCATTGAACATAAAATTAAAATAAGCGCCGCGGAACTTAAAAGGAGCGCGTGACATTATGAAAAAAGAAGTTTTTCTGAAAGCACTTGCGGCGGTTCTCAGTTTTCTTTTGCTCTGGTTTTCCGCCGGATTAATTGATTATATGGCGGCGGTCTGTTTTTACCGGGAACCGATTTTTTGCATAAAAAACGGCGACGAAAAAGGCGGGTTTTACCACGGCCTTGGATATTCCTATGTTATAAGCGGAAATTTTGATAAAAAAAGCTCCGAAAAACCTTTCGGCGCGGAATATGTCGAATTCAATGTTTTCGGGGAAAGAATTGAAACCCTGATACGTTCTGAAGAAAGGGAAGAAAAATGATAAAAAGTGATAACAGACTTTTTTATAAAATCATCTCCACAGTTTTTGCAATAATTGTTCTTTGGTTTTCCGCCGCGGTTTTTGATTACAGCCGGGTTTTTGAAGAGGAAAAACCTCCGGTTTTCTGCGTTTCCCGTCGGGTGAATAATAAAGTTAAAATTTATAACGGAATAGGATATTCCTACACCCTTACCGCCGAAAACGGAAAAATCCAGAGGGTGGATTT
>JAFOYK010000010.1 GCA_017424665.1 Oscillospiraceae bacterium | reverse complement strand
GTTGTCGACTGAAAAACCGGTGCGGCAAATTTGTTATAATAAGGTCTTGAAATATTATGTGTTTAAGTATATAATATAAAATTGTCGCATTGTGCCGAGATACTCGGTAAAAGGCTAATATAAAACTTAAGGATGGTTTATTTATGAGCAAAAAAGCAAAATATAATTTGGTAAAAATTGTTGTTGCGCTTTGCGTTGTTCTTTGCGTTGTTCTCACCGCTTTTGAACTTGGCGTAACTTACCGCATTCTTAAAGCCGCCGAAGTTGACGGAACCGAATATTCCGTTGCTGAATATAACTGGCTTTATACCAACAGCGTTTACGAAATTTATAACAACTATTATTCCCAGTACGGTCAGCTCGCAACTTATTTCTTTAACCCGAGCAGCAACCTCAGCGAACAGGTTTACAATCAGGAAACCGGCGAAACCTGGGCTGATTACGTAAAAACCTACACCGATAACACCCTTATCGAAATGACCAAACTTTACGACGCAGGTAAAGCAGCAGGATACGAAATGGAAGAAACCCATTACGAAACCATTGAAAAAGAATGGAACGATGCTAAAGAAGCTGCAGCAGAAAGCGGCCTTTCCGTAAATAACTATGTTGAAATGAACTATGGCCGCGGCGTAAACGAAAAAGTTTTCAAAGAAATGGAAGAGCGTTATTTCTACGCTTTCAGCTTCGCAAGCAACTTTGCTGAAAACGAAGAAGTTTCCGCAAGCGACATCGATGCATATTACGCTGAAAACAAAGAAATGTTCGACAGCGTTTCCTACAGAACTTTCTTTGCAAGCGCAGCTGTTGAAGAAGGCGGCGATAAAGAAGCAGCAAAAGCTGATGCAAAAGCAAAAGCTGAAGCAGTTCTTGCAGGAACCGAAGAAGGCGAATTCACCGCTTACAGCCACTATGTTAAATCTTCCGTAAACCCCCTCTTCGCGGATTGGGTATTTGACGCAGCAAGAACCGCAGGCGAAAAAGCATATTTCGAAAATGAAAACGGCAGCTATGTTGTTGAATTTGTTGAAGCAAATGACCTTCATTACAACACCGTTAACGTAAGACATATTCTCGTTGCACCGGAAGATAAAGCAAGCGATACCGCATGGCAGGAAGCTCTTGCTCTTGCAGAGAAATATGAAAAAGAATGGAAAGAGCTTGGCGGCAGCGAAGAAAACTTTGCTGAAACCGCAGCAAAATATTCCGTAGATTCCAGCGCAGCAAACGGCGGCCTTTATGAAAACATTTTCAAAGGCCAGATGGTAGCTGAATTTGAAGACTGGTGCTTCGATTCCGCAAGAAAACCCGGCGATTCCGAAATCATCAAAACTTCCTACGGTTACCACATCATGTATTTCTCCGGAGTTTCCGAAGAGTATTACAGCTACGCAATAGGCAACACCGTAAAGAATGTAAGACTTAACGATTACATCAACGAACTTATCGAAGGCGTTGAAGTTTCCGAACTTTCCGGAAACAAATATGTCGGCAGACATTTCGGCTGATTTGTTTAATAAAAATGGGACGGTTTTTAAAAAGCCGTCCCATATTTTAAATAATCCTGAAAGGATAAAAAAACCATGAAAAAAATTGTTGCTTTTCTTCTTGCCGCAATTCTCCTTATAACTGTGTTTGCGGGATGTTCCGGCGAACAGAAAACCGAAGAAAGTCTTCCTTCTCCCGTTGCTTTTAAGGTAGGAGAGATGGAATTTACCGTTGAAGATATGAACTATATGTACATGACTTCCTTCAACGATGTTTACAACACCTTCTATAATTATTACGGCGAATATTTCAGCTCTCTTCTTGACATTTCCAAACCTCTTGAAGAACAGATGCTTGATGAAAACCGTTCCTGGCATCAGTACATCATCGAAATCACCATGGACAGCACCAAGGCGGTTGCCGGCATTTACCAGACCGCAATGGAAAACGGTTTTGTTCTTCCCGAAGAATATCAGAAAGATATCGACACTTTCGACGAACAGCTTGCTTCCATTGCAGAAGAAGTGGGAATGACAAAAGAAGAATATCTTTATTATTCCTACGGTGAAGATGTAAGCATAGAAGCTGTCAAAAAGATGACCGAGATCCAGATCGTAAGCAACGCTTATATGGAAGCTTACAGAGAAGGCATCGAAGTTTCCGAAGAGGACATTGAGGCTTATTACAGCGCCAACAAGAAAGATATCGACACAGTCGACTTCCAGTTCTACACCAACTATTACGGAGCGGCTGAAGGCGAAGAACCTGTTCTCACAAAAGAAGAAGCCGAAGCACAGGCAAACAGCCTTGCTGCAGCAGAAAGCAAAGAAGAATTTATTTCCCTTGCGAAAGAATTCACCACCGATGAAAAACAGAAACTTGCTTTTGAAGAAGGCGAGCCCACTCTCTTCTCCGGAGCATCTTATACCTCCACCGGAATTGAAGAAGTTTCCGAATGGCTTTTTGATGAAAACAGAAAAGCCGGCGATACCATGGTATATCACGATGAAGAATATACCGGATATATCGCAATGATGTTCGAAAGACGCGTTGACCCGGATTATGATTACGTAAACGTTCGCCATGCACTTATTGTACCGGAAGAGGCTGAAGACGGAAGCGTAAGCGACGAAGCATGGGCAGACGCAGAAGCAAAAGCAAACGAAATTTATAACGGTTATCTCGCAGGAGAAATGACCGAAGAAGCTTTCGGCGAACTTGCAAAAGAATATTCCGCAGACGGCAACGCTGCCCAGGGCGGAATTTATGAAAACGTAAAAAAAGGCCAGATGGTGCCCACCTTTAACGATTGGTGCTTCGATGAGACCAGAACCGCAGGCGATACCGGAATCGTTAAAACCCCTTACGGTTATCACCTTATGTATTTCGTAGGTTTCGGCGACAACAACCTTACCGCAACCGTTAAACCCCTTGTTGTTAATGAAAAATTCAACGCTTTTGTTGCGGAATGCGAAGTGAATTATTCCGCTGAATCCACCGACGAAATGGAAAACGTTGGCGGAATGCTCGATGATATCATAAACAGCGCAAAAGAAGTTGCCGGAACAACTACCCATACCCCTTCCGAAACCGAAAAAGAAACCAAATCCTATACCGGAATCATCATCGGCGTTCTTGTTGCAATAATTCTTGTCTGCATCGTTATCATCATTAAAAACGGCGGAAAGAAAAAGGTTGAGCCGATTGCGGAAATTGAAGAATATGAGGAATCTGTTCTTGAAGCGACCGACGAAGACCTTACTGAAGAGGAACTCCTTGCTGAAGAAACTTTTGAAGAAAATTCTTCCGAAGAAACTGAGGAAACCGAGGAAGAAGCAACCGAAGAATAATTGCTTGTAAAACAAAAAACGCACCCGAGCGGGTGCGTTTTTTTATTTTGCTTAAAATTAAAGTTCTTTCATAAGGAGCCATTCGCCGATGCCTTTTTTAAGAAG
>JAFOYK010000137.1 GCA_017424665.1 Oscillospiraceae bacterium | reverse complement strand
TTTTTGAAGCAAAGGTTTGCGCCGTCGCCGACAAGCATTACCTTTTCTCCTTTTTCGGAAACGTATTTTTTTATATCCTCAAAAAGAACATCCGTGGAAACGGCTCTGTCCTCACAAAGGCGTTTTACTGAGGTTCCGTCGCTTTCAAAAAAAGCGGTGTAAACCTGGTTACATCTTGCGTCCATTGCGGCGCAGATTATTCCGGAAAAGCTTTGCATATTATATGCAAGAGCTTCAAGAGTTGAAACGGCGGCGCAGGGTTTTTCAAGGCTCATTCCCAGGGCTTTTACCGCCGCGATTCCGATTCTAAGGCCGGTGAAGGAACCGGGGCCGCAGTTTACCGCAAAAAGGTCGATATCCGCGGGGGTTATTCTTGCGGCATCCAGAACGGCTTTTGCCATTGGAAGAACGGTTTCGCTGTGGGTGAAACCGCTGTCGAGATAAAATTCGGAAATAAGTTTTCCGTTTTCGGAAAGGGCAACAGAAGCCGCTTTTGCGGAGGTATCAAAACCGAGTATTCTCATTTTATCCCTCTCCCCTTTCAACGGAAATTTCTCTTTCGTTATCACCGAGACGTTTCATATCAACGGTGATGATTTCTTCGTCGCCGATAAAATCGATTATGTTTTCGCTCCATTCAATTACAAGCACCGCGCCGGAATCAAGATAATCAAAAAATCCGGTGGAATAAAGGTCATCAAAAGTGTTGATGCGGTACATATCGAAATGGCAGACCGGAAATTTTGCTCTGTAACAATGAACAAGAGCAAAGGTCGGGCTGGAAACATCGTCGCGGCAATCAAGCGCTTCGCACATATATCTTGTGAAAGTTGTTTTGCCTGCGCCAAGACCGCCCTTAAAAGCGATTATATCGCCGGGTTTAAGGCTTTCGGCAAATTTTTTCGCAAAAGCGGCGGTTTCCGCTTCGGATTTTACTATGATTTTTTCCAAAAAACGCCGCCTCCTTTTCACTAATTCTCTAACTTAATATAATACTATATTTTGCGCTTTTTCGCAACCTTAAAATATAATTTAACTTTGGTTTACAAATTGATTTTAAAATGATATTATAATATACTAGATAAGTTTAAAATCTTTATGAAAGGAGGCCGTTTATGAAAAAACTTCGGCTTACGGTAAAAAAATATTTTGCCGCGGTGGACAAATGGCTTCTTTTCTTCTGCGTTTCAATTTCAACAATCGGAATCCTTTGCCAATATTCCCTTGTTAATTCCAACCAGGCGGTAACTCTTGATATCGGCGACCGTGTTGCCCTTGTTCAGGTCCTGGCTTCGCTTCTCGGTCTTTCCGCCGCAATTGTTCTTTCGAACTTTGACTATCATTTCATGACAAAGCTCTGGAAGCTTTATATGCCAGTTTCCGTCGGACTTGTTATTCTCACCTTCTTCATAGGAATGCAGGTTGACGAAACCATCGACGACAAAGCCTGGCTCCGTCTTCCTTTCGGGCTTACCTTCCAGCCTTCGGAGCTCCTTAAAATCTGTTTCATCATGAGCTTTGCCTATCATCTTTCGAAGGTTAAAGACGAGCTTAACAAACCCACAAACCTGCTTTTGCTTTGCATCCACGGCGGATTTCCTGTCGTGCTCATCCATTTTCAGGGTGACGACGGAACGGCTCTTATCTTTGCTTTCATCTTCCTTACGATGCTTTTTGCCGCCGGATTAAGCTGGAAATATATCGTGGCGGCGCTTCCGGTGGTTGCCGCGGCTGTTCCGATAGTGTGGCAATATTTCCTTACCGACGACCAGCGAACCCGCTTTCTTGCGGTATATTTCACCGAATATGCCGACCCTCTCGGTGCGGACTATCAGCAAAGGCTGAGCCGAATTTCCATCGGCCTTGGCCAGCTTCAGGGCGAAGGGCTTTTCCGGGAAAGTTACTGGTATGTTCCGAAAATGCACAACGACTTTGTTTTTTCGTTCATTTGCCAGGCTCTTGGCTTTGTTGGCGCTTTGATTGTTCTTTCCCTTCTTTTCGGAATTTGCTTCCGCGCGATTTATGACGCAAAAATCGCCCTTGACCCTTTGGGAGCTTATATCTGCTACGGCGTTTTCGCAATGTTCTTCTTCCAGTGCATAATCAACATAGGAATGTGTGTAAGCGTTCTTCCTGTAATCGGAATTACCCTTCCCCTTCTCAGCGCGGGCGGAACATCCATTGCGATAACGTATCTCGGAATCGGTCTTCTTTTAAGCGTGCACGTTCACCGTCGCCGCAACCTTTTCTATGAATAATTTTTTCTTTTAGGAGTGTGCAATATGAAATATTCGGCAGCAATCGACCTTGGCGGAACCAACATCGGAATCGGAATCGTAAGCGAAGAAGGCGAACTTGTTTTTAAAACAAGCGTTCCGGTAGAAGATAACAAAAACCCCGAAGCTCTTCTTACACAGATGGCCGAAGGCACCAAAAAATGCATCGACGAATGCGGAATTGAAAAAGAAAACATCGTTTTTGTCGGAATCGGCGTTCCCGGTCTTATCAAAGGCCCCAAAGGCCCGGTAATTCTTGCCGCAAACATCAACTGGCACAATGTTGACGCTGTTTCTTTCCTTGAAGAAAAAATCGGCCTTCCCGTATATCTCGGAAACGACGCGGACTGCGCCGCTATGGGCGAATATCATTCCGGCTCCGGAAAACAGTACCAGAGCCTTATTATGATCACCCTTGGAACCGGAATCGGCGGCGGAGCTGTTTATAACGGAAAGCTTTTCCCCGGTTTTAACGGTTTCGGCGGAGAATACGGACACATTCCGCTTGTTCACAACGGCGTTCAGTGCGGCTGCGGCAAAAAAGGCTGCTTCGAAGTTTACGGAAGCGCAAACGCTCTTAAACGCGAGACCCGTGAAGCTGCGGAACAGAATCCCGATTCCGTAATCTGGGAAATGTGCGAAGGCGACCTTGACAACATCGGCGGAAGAACCGCTTTTGATGCCGCCGACCGCGGCGACGAAACCGGTAAGGCAATCGTTGAACAGTATATAAACTATCTTGCCGACGGAATTTCCGGAATCGTAAATATGTTCCGTCCGGAAGTTATCGTTCTTGGCGGCGGTGTTTCCAACCAGGGCGCTTCCCTTCTTGATCCGCTTAACGAAAAAGTTGCGGCTCTTTGTGTTGCAAGCGACACCATCGAACCTCCGAAAGTTGTTAAAGCAACTCTCGGAAACTCCGCCGGAATCATTGGCGCAGGACTTCTCGGTTTCTGATTTTAAAAAAATAAAAGCCGTGCCCAAAACGGGCACGGCTTTTTTATATTAAAAAACACAAAAAAACGGCGGGTCTTTCGACTCGCCGTGATTTCAAGCTGTTAGAATTGCTCGGAAACTAACATCTTTTGCTCTTTTTTGCTCTGGTTATATAATACCTTTCGTTTGTGATGAGTTTGTGATGAAGTTCTTCCGGTTTGGTTACAATGTGAAACCAGTTTGGTTAAACTTTTTTCGAAAGGAGTTACAAAACGGCTTTAAAAGTAAAAAAGCCGCATCCTGAATCGGGTACAGCTTTCCATATCATTCATTCATAACCGATATAATCTGAATTACAGCCGTTTTTTGTTTCTTTGTAAGACTTGTCCAACCTTCGAAAAGTTCTTTGAGTTCCGGAGAAAGTTCAACCGTTTCGCTTTCGCAGAAAAATTGGGAAAGGGTTATTCCAAAAGATTGGCAAATCGTTTCAAGAGTGCTTATGGAGGGCATTGTTCCGCGTTTGAAAATATTTGCAAGGGTCGATTCAGAAAGTCCGCATTCTTTTGAAAGGCGATATTCCGACCAACCTCGGTCTTTCATAAGCTGTTTTAATTTTGCGTGAACGTCCATAAAGCACCTCCTCTTTTGTATTTATTTTACCTTTATGTTGAATTGTTTTATACTAAATACTTGTAATATTTTTACTGTTATGTTAAACTGTAAATAACATTCAACATGGTAACAAGGAGGAATGTGTGTGCCGAATGATATGGGAACAAAAGAAGCGGCGAAAAAATGGGGATATTCCCAAAATACTATTTCGGATTGGTGTCGCAAAGGTCTTATAAAAGCGGAGCAGGACGCGCCGGGAAGTCCGTGGAGAATTCCGAAAGATACGGAATGTCCGAGAAAAATTAAAATTACGAAATGAGGGTTTAAAATGAAAAAGATATCTGTATTTTTGTTAATATCGATTTTTTTGTTGACCTTTGCGGCGTGTTCTGTTCCTCAAGAGGAAAAAGAAATTATTGGATTAACAATCCTTGGAACATGGAGGCGTGAAAGTCTTCCTATCGAATATACTTTTGTAACCAAGGGATCTCTTCTTGAAGGAGAGGTTGTTTTCTC
>JAFOYK010000081.1 GCA_017424665.1 Oscillospiraceae bacterium | reverse complement strand
TTTTGCGGGCAATTCAGCGTGAAGGTTTTTCTCTTTTGAAAAGGAAACAAAAAGTGATTTTTAATATAGACCGCCATCGTTCAGGCCGACGGCGGTTTTCTGTTTACCTTTTTTGCTCGGCTGATTTGCGGGCGGATGATATCCGCCCCTACGGTAAATCTAATGGAAAAACAATAAACGGGCGCGTACACAGGTGAGCCCCTGCAATATCACAAATTAAGGTAGGGAACGGTCTTGACCGTTCCGGTCGGCTTTTCTTTTTTGTGAGGTACTTTATAAATTACACACCATTTCTTTGTTGGCACAAAGAAACGGCGGTAAAGCCGCCAAAGAAATGCCTTCACCCCTGCAGTTTGCTCCCGCAAACGCTGTCTCCTTGAAAGGGGACTAAAACGCACCACAGGAAGATTGTGATTCCGAATATCGACCGCCATCGTTCAGGCCGACGGCGGTTTTAAATATAGATTACTCGCTCGGCTAATTTGCGGGCGGATAATATCCGCCCCTACGGTAAATCGAATGGAAATCTGATAAACGGGCGCGTACACAGGTGAGCCCCTGCAATATCACAAATTAAGGTAGGGAACGGTCTTGACCGTTCCGTTTGGCTTATAAAGCGGTTTTACTTTACAGAAATTTGCCTTTATATATAGTAAATATAAAATTATATATTGACATTTTAAGAAAAGGGCATTATAATCTAATTTTGCAAGGCAATTTCGAAAGGAGGGAATATCAGAGATGAAAAGAACCTATCAGCCCAAAAAACTCCACAGACAGAAAGTACACGGCTTCCGCGCAAGAATGGCAACCAAAAACGGTCGCAAAGTTCTCGCAGCAAGAAGAGCTAAAGGCAGAAAACACCTCAGCTACTAATTGATCGGCGGTCTTAACCGATGAAAACACTTTCAATCAAACGTAACAACGATTTTTTGCGTATCTATCGAAGGGGAAAAAGCGCGGCCGACAGCCACGTTATTTGCTATGTTTCCCCGAACCGCCTTGGCAAAGTTCGCCTTGGCTTAACAACCAGCAAAAAAATCGGAAACGCCGTTGCAAGAAACAGAGCACGGCGGGTTTTAAGGGCCGCATTCAGGGAAGTTTATCCCATGATCAAACCGGGATTTGACATTATCCTTGTTGCGCGCACGAAAACAACATTTACCAAGTCTACCGCTCTGACCCCCATCCTGACCGCCCAATTAGGTAAATTGGGCGCCTTACAGAGCACACAAGAACTATGAAAAAGCTGTTTCTGTTATTAATTAAATTTTATCAGAAAGCGATTTCTCCTTATAAAAGGCCTTGTTGCCGGTATTATCCCACCTGTTCTTCATACGCATATACTGCAATCAGTCGATTCGGTGCGATGAGGGGCGGGTTACTTGGCTTTATAAGGATTTTGCGCTGTCACCCTTTTCATGAGGGCGGTTACGATCCGGTTCCGGATAAATTTGACCTTTTTTACTATTCCAAATTAAAGAAAAACAGAAAACAGCCTCTCCCAAATCAGGAGGAAGGTAAATAATGCAGTTTATTATGAAAATTTTCGGCTGGCCGCTCGGCTTTGTAATGCTGGGCTGTTATTTGCTTACCGGAAACAACTATGCGCTTGCAATCACCGTTTTTACTCTTGTTACCAAGCTTGCGCTTCTTCCTCTTTCTATCAAACAACAGAAAGAGCAGGCCAAAATGGCCGTTTTCCAGCCGAAACTTAAAAGAATTCAGGAAAAATACGGTAACAACAAAGAAAGATATAACGAAGAGATCCAGAAACTTTATACCGAAGAAGGCTATAACCCCATGAGCGGCTGCCTTCCTTCCCTTATCCAGTTCCCGATCCTTTTCGGTGTTATCGACGTTGTTTACAAACCCATCTATCACATTTTCCGCGTAAGCAACGCAGCCATTGAAGAGATGATGGCTGTGGCTTCTCAGGCAGGACACGCTTTTGAAGCACATTCTTATTACAACCAGATCAAACTTCTTAAAATTATTCAGGAAGAAACCGAACTTTTCGCAAACTTCGACCAGGAAGTTATCGCGAAGATCGCCGATTTCGACATGACCCTTTTCGGTCTTGATCTTGGCGTTGTTCCCCAGTTCAGCCTCACTTATGAAGGTGGCTTCAACTGGTACCTTGTTCTTCCTATTCTTTGCGGCATTTTCCAGCTTGCAATGACTTTCTACATGCAGAAATCCAACCCCACCAGCCAGCAGCAGGGCGGCGCCATGAACATCATGCTCTACACCATGCCCCTTATGTCCGTTTATATCGGATTTATCGTTCCGGCTGCAGCAGGTTTCTATTGGACCCTTTCCGCAGTAGCACAGTTCATCCAGAGCTTCTTCTTCAATATCTTCCTTAACCCGAAGAAACTTGCCGAACAGGCAGAAGCAGAAGCAGAAGCAGCTAAAGAAGCCAAAAAACAGCAGAGAGCCGAAGCAAGAGAAAAACTTAAAGAACTCCAGAGGGAAAGAAGCGCAAAATACGCCCAGAACGATACCCCCGAACAGAGAGAAAAAAATAAGAAAAAACTTGCCGAAGCAAGAAAACGCGCCGCTGAAAAATACGGCGAAACTTACGAAGAAGTTACCGACGAAGACCTTAAATAAGCAGGAGACTTTTTAAAATGGAAAGAGAATTCATTGCCACCGGTAAAACCGTGGATGAAGCTGTCGAAGCCGCTTGCAAAAAGGCCGGCGTTGACCGCGAATACATTGAAATCGATGTAATCAATATGCCGAAGAAAAAATTCTTCGGACTTAAAACCGTTCCCGCAACCGTTAAAGCAACCATTGACGAGGAATATTGGAACAAAATGTTCGGCGTAAGAGAGAAAAAGGCTGAAGCTCCCAAGAAAAAGAAGGAAGTTAAAGACCAGAAACCCAAAGCCGAAAAACCCGTTCAGGAACCTAAAAAACAGGAACCCAAACAGGAAAAACCCAAAAAAGAACAGAAACCCCAGCAGCCCAAAAAACCCGAAACCAAGAAAGAAGTAAAATCCGCTGAAGCAAAAATCGAAGAAGCTTCCAAAGAGGAAGTTAAAGTTCTTGCTCCGGAAGTTCTTGAAAGAAAAGGTTCCGACGCTGCAAACTATATCAAAGAGGTTCTTGTTGCTCTCGGTTACCCCGAAGCAGAAGTTACCTTTGCACAGAAAGACGGAATGATCGTTCTTCAGCTTTCCGGCGACGAAATGGGCGCTGTTGTCGGCAGAAGAGGCGATAACCTTGACGCAATGCAGTACCTTGCTTCTCTTGTTGCAAACAAGAGCGAAGGAAGCTATGTCCGCGTTGTTCTCGATATCGACGATTACCGCAGCAAACGTGAAGCAAGCCTTCGCGCTTACGCAAGAAAAACCGCTTCCAACGCTGTAAGATCCGGCCGTTCCGTCACTCTTGAACCCATGAACCCTTATGAACGCAGAATCGTTCATTCCACCGTTCAGACCGTTTCCGGCGCAACTTCCAAATCCATTGGAAGCGAACCCAACAGAAGAGTTGTTATCAGCCCCATTGAAGGCGCAAAACCCCGCGGCGAAGGAAAATTCCGCGACGGAAAAGGCGACAGAAGACAGGGAAGAGGTAACCGCGCTCCCAGAGAGAGCCAGAAAGTTATCGTTGCTCCCAACGAACAGCCCAGGAACGACGTTTCTTCCCTTTCTCTTTACGGAAGAATCGACCTTGACTGATAAAAATTTATAAAAAGTTCAGCCGGCACTTGATTTCAGTGCCGGCTCTTTTTATAATTAAGAAAAGAGAAGATTATTTTATATTTACCCCCATTTCTTTGTCAGCGCAAAGAAACGGCGGTAAAACTGTCAAAGAAACGCTTTCACCCCTGCGGTTTGCTCCCGCAAACGCTGTCCCCTCAAGGGGACTAATGC
>JAFOYK010000080.1 GCA_017424665.1 Oscillospiraceae bacterium | reverse complement strand
TTTTCTTCTTTCGGTCGTTCCGTCTAAAAGCGAAAAAGAACCTCTTTTAAGTCGAATTTGGAATAAATTTAATATTTTTTGGCATAGCCAAACATAAAAATATATGATAGAATAATTATAAATCAATTCCCCGAAACGGAGGAAATTTTTATGTTTGACAGAAAATTTTTTGATACAAAAATTGAACCGAGATGCGAATATTGTTCTCTCGGTTATCTTTCCGCAGACGGCAAAAACGTTCTTTGTAAGAAAAAAGGCGTTGTTGAAAAAGGTTTTCATTGCCGCTCTTTCGACTATGACCCGCTTTTAAGAGTTCCGCGCCCGAAAGCACCGGAACTTCCGACTTTTGACCCGGAGGAATTTAAAATTTGAAAAAGTTAGTTTCAATCATTTTGACCTTAGCTGCTGTTTTTGTTTTTTCAATAACGGCTTTTGCTGCAGGAAGTCCATATTTTGAGCTTCCCGAAGCGAAACTTTTTTCGGTTTCTTCAAAAGACGGCGTCTCCCCGGAAGAAATTTATAACTACGGCCTTGAAAAAGGTTTTAACGGAGTTCTTCTGGATTTAAGAGAAAGCGATTCCATGGATTTTTATTCGGACTGCATCAGCGCCGCCAACAGACTTGAATATTTTGAATTCTATGTTCTTGTTAACGAAAGCCATATGACAAAAACCCTGAAACCCGGAAAATATCTTGTTTTTTCCGAAGGAATTTCCGAAGAAACCATTGCGGAATATTCCGAAGCTTCCGGAAGCGAATGTCTTTCGTTCATTGTTCCTTTCGGCGACGAAAAATCCCTTGAAACCGCAAAATATTTTTATGGGAAAGGCTATTTCAAAAACCTCTTTGTGGAAAACCTTCTTTCCTGCCATTCCGAATACGGATATGAAGAATATCTTCTTGAAATTGCAAAAGAATTTCCCGAAGCAAGGATTATTACCGTAAACGACCTTGGAAAAGTTCTTTCTCCTTCCGCAAAAGGCGATTTTTATTCCGACCCTTTCGAAATCAACAACCAGGTTCTTTTCAACAAACTGAACGGTTTCGGTTTCTGCGTTTCGGATTATTCCGAACTTGTTAAAAACATCGGCGGAAAGGCGGATTTTTTGACCGCTTATTTTGACAGCAAAATTCTTGAGGAACATGCAAATTTCAGTTACCCCAAAAAACTTTCAATAACAAGACCCGCCGGTTCAAAAATCAGCGTTGCAACCGATAAATATACCGTTTTCGGAACTTCCGACCCGGAAAAACCGCTTTATATGAACGGCGAAGAAATCGAGCGCATAAGCAGCGGGGGACTTTTTGCCGTTACCGTTGATTCTAGCAAAAATGGCAAAAAATACACCTTCAGCCAGGAAAACGATTCCGTTTCGATAACCGTTAAAAAAGGTTCTTCCTCTTCCGGAAGTGGAACCACAACGAAGCTTACTTCCTGCTTCCCTTCCGGTTCGGAAACGCTTGATTCTGAAAACGCCGAAATCAAACTTTCCTGCGTCGGACCTTCCGGCGGTTACGTAACCGCGAAAATCGGCGAAAAGACTTTCGTCCTCGAACAGGTTGCTTATGCCGACAAAGGTGTTCCCGCAAAATTCAGCAAAACCGTTGATCTTTCCGGCGAATATTCCGAAAACGAAGTGACCGAAATCGGAAAAGTTACATTTAACCTTTCTTACAACGGCAAAAACACAAGTTACGAAAGCGCTTCCGCAATTTATTATATCGGCGAAAACGCCGAATTTGCGGTAAGGGCAACCGTTGACCTTGCAGGAGTTGAAAAAGGCGATTTTGATGCCGGAAATTATATCACAACCCTTCGTTCCGGATGTGTTGATTACGTTTCCGAAATTTCCGAAAACGGCTGGTATAAAGTTTCTTCCGGCGGATATATGAAGCCTTCTCACTGTGAAATCATAACCGGAGAAACCGACATAACCGCTTCTGTTTCTTCCGTAAGCCGTGAAATCGGTTCTAATTACGAAAAACTTATTCTCAGCTGTTCCAATTTCCCTGCTTTTAAAGGAAGCATCAGCGGAAAAACTTTTTCGCTTACTCTTTATAACACCGAGTGGAGCGATTTTTCCTCCACCGATATGGAATCGAAACTTATGTACCGCATAAATCCGGTCGATAACGGCGACGGAAGCGTTACGGTAAACTTTTATTCCAAAGTTCCGCTCTGGGGCTGGGATATTTTTACCGACAGCGAAAACGGAACTTTTTCTATCGTTCTTAAAGGAACGCCGAAACTTTCCGAAAACGCGGCCAAACCCCTTTCGGGAATCACCGTTGCGGTCTGTTCCGGCCACGGCGGCGGCGACCCGGGTGCTTTAAGCGTTGTCGGCGAAGGCGGAGTTTATGAATCTGAAATAAACCTTGTAAACACACTTACAATAGGTGAAGCTCTTGAAAATCTTGGTGCAAACGTTGTTTTGATTGTTGCGGATGAGAAAACTCTGGATTCTTACGAAAGAACCGACCCCGCAAGATATGCTTACGCAGACGTTTATATCTGCTGCCACGCAAACTCCATTGCTGAAAACGCCGCGGCCAACCTTTGGTGCGGAACTTACGTTTATTACCATTATGACCACAGTGCAGATTTTGCGAAGCGCATTTGCGATTATTTAAGCGCTTCAACAAAACGTGATAACGAAGGCGCCGAAGCGGGTTATTATTCCGTAACAAGGCTTACAATGTGCCCGGCGGTAATGCTGGAAGTTGGTTTTGTTTCAAACCCGAAAGAGCTTGAAAGTCTTATTGACCCCATCGATATTCAGAAAACCGCCTTTGCCGTAACGAAAGCTGTTCTTGAAATTTGCGATAACTGAACGAAAAAAATCCCTGCGGAATTCCGCAGGGATTTTTGTTTTTTAAACCTTATAGGTATAAATTTTATAAAGATTTTTCGCGAATTTTCCGGCGAACATTTTTTTGAAAAACATCTTTTCAAAACCGGAAAGTTCGTTTATTTTTTCTTCGGGAGTCATTTCGATTTCACCGGAAAATTTAATTTTTTCCGTTTCAAAAACCGAAGGCTCATCAATTCCGAAAGAAGGAAGAGCACCAACATCCTGAATCGGATTTTTGATTTTGCTCGCTTTGACCGCTTTTTCGGTATAAACGTCCATAATTATTTTTGCGGAAGGGAATTTTTCAGAAAGGGCGGCAAAAAGATTTTTGATTATTTCTTCCGAAAGATACATGCTGATTCCCTCAAGGACTATTACTGCGTTTTCAAAATCCGGAAGAGCAAAAATCCAAGCGGTTTCGGAAGCGGAAGCGCCGAGCATTTTATATTTTTCCGTTTCGGAAAAATATTCTTTGCGAATTCCGATAACTTCCGGGAAATCCACATCGAACCATTTTTCAAAAGGCGCTTTTACCCTTTCGATTCGGGAATCGAGACCGCAGCCGATATGGAGAACCGCGCTTTCCGGTTTTTCTGAAAGTTTTTCAGAAACCCAATTATCAATAACAGCAGAGCGCATTCCCATAAAATAGGCGAGCCATTTGGAACTGCTCTTTCTTCCGAGAGGAAATTTTTCCTTTTCCCAGATTTCCTCGGCTTTTTTATCTTCAAGAATGATTCCTTTTTGACTTACAAAAGCTTTTCCGTAAAGAGGGATATAAAGAGTTTTACTTTCGTTTTTCATCATTTGTAATAAGTATAAAGCTGGCATTTGATCATGCCGTTATAAAGTTTTCTGCGTTTATCTGCTTTTCTTCCGAAAAGGCTTTCGAATTCATCATGGGGAGAGATGATGTTGAAGCTTCTTCCCTCTTCCATTTTAAGAACTTTTCCGAGGGCACGGTAAAGTTCTTCCGCTTCTTTGATATCAAGAAGTCTTTCGCCGTAAGGCGGGTTGCAAAGAACAATGAGTTTTTTCTCTGCTTCCGGGAAAACGAAATCTTTCATGTTGCGCTGTTCAAAATGGAGTTTGGAACCGACGCCTGCGTTGTTTGCGTTTTCGATAGAAAGGCGGACCGCTTCCGGGTCGATGTCTGAACCGTAGCCAACGAAGGTGGTGTCGTGGCGGATTTCATCAAGGCAGGCGCTTCTCTGATGCTGCCAGGTTTCGGAAGGCCAGCATCCCCACTGTTCAGCCGCAAAATGGCGGTTAAGTCCGGGAGCAATGTTGAGAGCTTTCATTGCAGCTTCGATAAGAAGAGTTCCGGAACCGCACATGGGGTCGCAGACAACGCTGTCCGGATAAATATGTGCAAGATCGACGATTCCGGCCGCAATGGTCTCTTTGATGGGCGCATCAACGGAATTTTTGCGGTAGCCGCGTTTATGAAGTCCGGTGCCGGAAGTATCGAGCATAAGACGGACTTTATCTTTAAGGATCATAA
>JAFOYK010000155.1 GCA_017424665.1 Oscillospiraceae bacterium | reverse complement strand
TATGCATATCGTTTATGACAGGGTCGGCAAAGAACTTGCCGAAACTTCCTACGCCTGGAAAGATTATCTTGACGGAGGCGTTCACGAAGCTTTCGGAACGGATTGCCCCGTTGAAAACTTTAAACCCATGCGCGGAATATATTGTGCAGTCACGAGAAAAGATTGCAAAGGAAAAGGGCCCTATCTTCCGAATCAGGCGGTTTCGATGTATGATGCTCTTTATGCTTACACCGCCGAAGGTTCTTATGTAAGCGGCGACGAAGATATCCGCGGAAAAATCAAAGCCGGAATGGAAGCGGATTTCATAATTCTTGACCGCGATCTTTTTGAAATTCCCGAAGAGGAAATTCTTGAAACCAAAGTTCTTGAAACTTACATCGGCGGCGAAAGGGTTTTTAAAAGATAAAAAATAAAAGCGGAGGATTTTCCTCCGCTTTTATTTTATGCTTTCTTAATGAATTTGTGGGAACATTTGGGGCATCTTATCTCAACTTTTCCTCTTCCGCGGGGAATTCTTATTTTCTGGCCGCAGGCGGGGCATTTAAAATGTTTATAGGTTTTTCTTTCTTCAAAATCCGCACGGATCCCGACCCATTTGTTTTTAAGTTTATACCAAAGATTCATGAATTTCTGGTTTTCGATGCGGCGCTTGGTATGGTTTTTTGAAAGGGTTCTGAAAGCGGCAATTCCGTAAAGAATGAGTGAAACAAGATAAAGAAGCCTTGAACGGGTGAAAACATAGAGAATATAAAAAGCAAAACCGCCGCCGATAAGCGCAAGGGAAAGCTGGTCGGTGCCGTATCTTCCGTACATGAATTCTCTGAGTTTCTGCATTATCATTATAAAAAATCTTCCTTTTTCAGTTTATTGGATCCATTTTACCACGGATATTCTTTCCAATGGTTAACGAATTATAAATTTTAGCAAGAAAAACGGCGGGAACCTGAATTTCCCGCCGTTTTTGTTTCAGATGAAAGCATAGCTTGTGAAACTTTCGAATTTCTCGCCTTTTTTAAGGATAACGGAAGGCCATTCCGGATGGTGGATGCTATCCGGAAAATGTTGGGTTTCAAGGCAAAAAGCACTTCGAAGGCCGCAATCGAGCCCACCTTTTCCGTTACTGTCCGTAAGAAAGTTTGCGGTATAAAGCTGAACGCCGGGCTGGTCGGTATCGGCAACAAGAGTGATTCCGCTTAAATCTCCGGTCGCTTTCGCGAAGGGATTACCGCTTATTACAAAGGTGGAATCATATCCGCGGGAAAGTTTTACGCAGGGTTCGTCGTTTTCGATGTCTTTTCCGATGGTTTTCGGCTTTCTGAAATCCATTGCGGTGTTTTCGACCGGGGCAAGTTCGCCTGTCGGAAGGCAGTTTTCGTCACAAACGGTGAATCTTTCCGCATTTATTTCAAGAACGTGGTTATGTATGTTTCCGCTTCCCGCTCCGTTAAGGTTAAAATAGCTGTGGTTGGTAAGGTTAAGAACGGTGTCCTTATCGGTTTCGGCGCTGTATTCAATGGTGAAGCTGTTTTCTTTCCAACCCATTTTAACGCTTACTTCAAGGTTTCCGGGATAGCCTTCTTCCCCATCGGGAGAAGTTCTTTTGAAAACGACAAAATCGCCTTCCTGCTTCGAATCCCAAACAAATCTGTCGAAACCTTTCTTTCCGCCGTGAAGGTGGTTCGGGCCGTTGTTGATGAAAAGCTCATATTCTTCGCCGTTCAGTTCAAACTTGCCTTCGCCGATGCGGTTTCCGACTCTTCCGATGGTTGCGCCGAGATAGCAATCTCCGGCAACGTATTCTTCAATTGTGTCATGACCGAGAACGACGTCAACGGGATTTTTGTTTTTATCCGGAACGATAAGGGACTGGACGGTTGCTCCGTAATCAAGAACTTTTGCAGTAAGACCGTTTTCGTTTATAAGATTCCAGCGAAAAACTTCGGTTCCGTCGGAAAGTTTTCCAAAGGGTTCTTTAAAAATTTCCATAAGAAAATCAACCTTTTCTTTTTCGAATCTTCGGGATCACATCTGTTTTTTAACAAATTCCCAGGCGCTCTTGCACATATCCTCGACGGAATATTTTGCTTCCCAGCCGAGAACGTCTTTTGCTTTCTGAGCGTCTGCCCAGAATGCGGGAAGGTCGCCTTCGCGGCGGGGGCCGATTACGTAAGGAAGCTGCATATCGTTTGCTTCATCGAAAGCATGAACAAGTTCCATAACAGAAACGCCGTTTCCGGTTCCAAGGTTGAAAGCCTCAACGCCGCTGTTGTTTTCGGCATATTCAAGCGCTTTAAGATGGCCTACCGCAAGGTCGACAACGTGGAGATAGTCTCTCTGGCAAGTGCCGTCGGGGGTGGGGTAATCGTCACCGAAAATGGTGAGTTTTTCGAGTTTTCCTGCGGCTACGCGGCTGATATAGGGCATAAGGTTGTTCGGAATTCCGTTGGGGTCATCGCCGAGAAGGCCGGAAGGATGGGAACCGATGGGGTTGAAATAGCGAAGAAGAACTGCGCAATAATCCGGATGTGCGGTGACGTAGTCGGTAAGGATTCTTTCGATCATTACCTTGGTCCAGCCATAGGGGCTGGTGGATTCGATGGCTTTCATTTTCTCTTTATAAGGATAGGGGTTATTGGGGCCGTAAACGGTTGCGGAAGAGGAGAAAACGAATTTTTTGCAGCCGAATTCTTCCATAACTTCCATAAGGGTAAGGGTGCTGTCAAGGTTGTTGCGGTAATATTCAAGGGGTTTCTGAACACTTTCTCCAACTGCTTTATATGCCGCAAAATGGATGATCGCATCGATTTTGTTTTCAGAGAAAATTTTGCGCATTGCTTCTTTATCTTTGCAATCTTCCTTATAGAAAACAGGGCGTTTTCCGGTAATGGTTTCAATTCTGTCGATAACATCTTCCTTTGCGTTGGAAAGGTCATCCACGATGATTGCGTCATAGCCCGCTTCGATAAGTTCAACCGCGGTGTGGCTGCCGATATATCCGGCGCCGCCGGTTACCAATACGTTCATGATTATGCCTCCTTGTTAACTTCATTGATGAAACGAAGAAACGCTTCTTCACCTTCGGCGGTGTTTTTATAAACGCCCGCATCTTCAAGAACTTCTGCGAAGACTTTTCCGGTTTCTTTAAGGATTATATCCATTGCGTTTTCTTCGGTGAATGTATATTCTTTCTTAAGCTCAGAGAGCCATTCGGCGTGTTTGGAAAGGGTTTCGTCGGAAGAAACGTCTTTTTCTGAAGTTGCGGCTTTCGCAAGGTCGGAAAGTTCTTTCTTAAGGCGGCTTGGAAGGACCGCAAGACCCATAACTTCGATAAGACCGATGTTTTCCTTCTTGATATGGTGTTTATCTTCATGGGGATGGAAAACGCCCATCGGGAATTCTTCGGTGGTTATGTTGCAGCGAAGAACGAGGTCAAGTTCAAAATCTTCTCCCCTTCTTCTTGCAATGGGGGTTATGGTATTGTGGGGCTGACCTTCGGAAAAGGCGATTACGGAAACGCTTTCATCGGAATATCCGCGCCAGATTCCGAGAATTTTATCAGCAAGATCCGCGATTCTTGCGGAATCGCTTCCGCGAAGGCGGATTACGCTCATGGGCCATTTTACAATTCCGGCTTCGATATCCTCAAAACCTTTGAAAACGATTTTTTCCCTGATGGGCGCGGTTTCCATGGCGAAGGTATAGTGTCCGCCCTGGAAATGCTCATGGCTTAAAATTGAACCGCCGACGATAGGAAGATCCGCATTGGAACCGACAAAATAATGCGGGAAAAGCTTTACGAAATCGAGAAGCTTTTCAAAAGCGGATTTATCTATCTTCATCGGGATATGTTCTTCGTTGAGCACGATGC
>JAFOYK010000109.1 GCA_017424665.1 Oscillospiraceae bacterium | reverse complement strand
TCAACCCCCTTTTCGATTGAAAAATAAAGAAGGGGTGGTATAATGTATAAAAAGCCTTCCCCTTGAGGAGACTCCCCTGTTAGGGGAGATGTCGCAGACAGAAGGGTCTGCCGTCTCCGGCGAGGAAAAGGTGTCGTTTCCGGAAGGAAATGACGGATGAGGTGTAGCCGCAAAGCGGCGTTTATCATTTCATTACAAAGGAGGAAAAGTCTCCATGAAAATCCTTACTGTTGACCAGATGAAAACCGAAGAACGTCTTTCGGACGAAATGGGCGTGACCTATCAGCGCCTTATGGAAAATGCCGGCTGCGCCGCGGCAACTTTTATCCGCAAAACCCTTTCAAACGTTGCGGGACGCAATTTTATGATTTTTTGCGGAAGCGGAAACAACGGCGGCGACGGTTTTGTTGTTGCAAGAAAACTTTTTGAAGAAGGCGCAAACGTAATTGTCGTTCTCTGCGGCGGAATTCCCAGAAGCGACGAAGCAAAATATATGTATAACTGCGTTATCCAGGCGGGCATCACCATGCTGGATTTTGCGCTTGACCGTAAAAAAGTCGACGAATTTCTCGGCGGCGCGGATATCATAATCGACGCGCTTTTCGGAACCGGCTTTACCGGAGAATTCCGCGCGCCATATGATGAAATCGCTGAAATGATAAATTCCGACCTTGCGGTGAAAATCTCCCTCGATATTCCGAGCGGAGTTGATGCGGAAACGGGTCTTGCGGCAAAAAACACCGTTAAGGCAAATTTCACCGTTGCTTTCGAAGCGGCAAAACCCGGCCACCTGCTTCTTCCCGGAAGAGAATTTTGCGGAAAAACCGAAGTGGTCGATATCGGAATTCCCCACGAAGTCCGGGAACAGGTTTCGCAAAACTGCTTTTTCGCAAGCGAAGAAATGGTTTTCTCTTCAATTCGAAGAAGACCCCGTTTTTCCAACAAAGGGACCTTCGGAAAACTTCTTTGCATAACCGGTTCGGCAAATTTCCCCGGAGCGGCGGCGCTTTCTGCCCTTTCCGCAATGAGAGCCGGAGCGGGAATAACGACCGTTGCTTCCACCGAAAAAGTTGTTTCGATGATTGCCGGAAGAATTCCGGAAGCAACCTTCCTTCCCCTTCCGGAAAATGAGGACGGAACGATTTCCGCTTCGGCAAAGGAAAAAATCCTCCCGATGCTTGAAAGGGTAGATGCGGTTCTCATCGGTTGCGGTCTTGGAAGAGGAAAAGACATCGGCGAAATCGTTGAGTTTGTCATAGAAAACGCAAACTGCACCGTTGTTCTGGATGCGGACGGACTTAACTGCATTTCCGAAAAACCGGAAGTTCTTAAAAAAGCAAAACAGATTCCGATAATAACTCCGCATATGGGAGAAATGGCGAGATTCTGCGGAATTTCGATTCCCGAAACAGCCCAAAAACGAATCGAAATCGCTTCGGAAACCGCGAAAAAATACGGCGCGATAGTTGTTCTTAAAGATTCCACCACGGTGATTGCCGAGCCAAACGGCGACATTTATTTCAATTCCACCGGCAACCCCGGCCTTTCAAAAGGCGGAAGCGGAGATTGCCTTGCGGGAATGATAGCTTCCTTTGCCGCCCAGGGTTATATCGAAACCGCCTGCGCTGTCTGCGGAGTTTATCTTCACGGTCTTGCGGCGGACAGAGCGGCGAAAGAGCTTTCCGAATACGGAATGCTTCCAAGCGATATTCCGAATTATTTTTGCAAAATTCTTGCGGAAAAAGGTCTGTGATGAATAAAAACCTCCCGAAACGGATATAAATTATTCCGTGAAGGGAGGCTTTTTTTTATGAAAAAATTTATAGTGCTTGCGGCAATTGTTCTGATGTTTTCCGGGTGCTCAAATTCTTTGAAAGTGACCCCGCAGGACGTTGCTGGTGCTTACGGAAAAGACTTTTCCGCTTCTGTAAAAGCGGTTTTCGGAGAAAGGGAAACGGAAATGTCTGTTTCAAAAAATGGCATGAGCATCAGCATTACCGTGAATTCTCCGGCGGAACTTTCCGGAATGGGAATTGAAATTTCCGATGAGCATGCAAAGATAGGCTATAAGGGGATGGAACAGGAAATTGAGAAAAATTCTCTTCCGGAAGGAACGCCTTTTCTGCTTCTGGAAGAACTTTTTGAAGAACTTTCGGATCCGGAAGAATTCACTCTGAGCACCGAAAACGAAAACATTGTTGCGGATTTTGGAGATTTTTCGGCGGTTCTTTCGGCGGAAGATTTTTCGCTCATCAGCGCGGAATTTCCGTTTTTTGAAACAAAATTCACCTTTTCAAATTTTGAATTTGTGCCTTCAGAATAAAATTTTGAAAAAATTTCTAAAAAACCCTTGCTTTTTTTGTTTCAATGCGGTATAATTATCAAGCTCTACTAAGAGATGGACGGTTAGCTCAGCTGGTAGAGCTTCCGCTTGACGTGCGGAAGGTCACAGGTTCGAGTCCTGTACCGTCCACCATAAAAACAAAAGGCACGCATTTGCGTGCCTTTTGTTTTTATATTGAAATCGCATGGACGAGAACGACGTTCGATAAGTGACGACCCGCAAACACAAACCTTTGGTGCAGTGTGAGCGGCTGACGGAACTTATGCAGCGAGCGAAGCGAGTCGCTGTCCTGTACCGTCCACCATAAAAACAAAAGGCACGCATTTGCGTGC
>JAFOYK010000054.1 GCA_017424665.1 Oscillospiraceae bacterium | reverse complement strand
TGTTCGGCCCAATCCTTGCTTTTGCGACAGAATTTGGCTATTATATATAATGGTTTAATTTAAGCAAAGCGAGGCTTGTTTTTAATGATTTCCGTAAAAAGAGTTGTTTCAAAATTCAGAAGAATCTATGAAGGGAAGTTCCTTTTCCGCTGTTTTGTTCTTATTGCAACCGTTTGTCTTTTAATTTTTGTTCCGGAACAGTTTGAAATTATGAACGGCTGGAACTTCTTTAAGGAATTTTCCGTTTTCCATTTTCTTTGGGCTGTCTGGATAGTGGATATGCTTCTTCAGATTTTTCCCAGCAGAAAATATCTTCCTCTCGGTTCTTCAAAATTCTGCCTTAAGGATTTCGTTCCGAGAGAAATCAAAAACATCAGAAACCTTGAAAATCTTCTTTCCTATATCAAAAAATGCAACCGCGATACAATCAAAATCGGCCTTGTCTGGTTCGCGCTTATTGCCGTAATCGGCGCGCTTTATTTCGGCGGAATTATCGGAAGAAACATGCTTCTTGTTTTTTCCGTCGCTTTTTACGTCTGCGACCTTATCTGCGTTCTTTTCTGGTGCCCTTTCAGGGTCTGGTTTATGAAAAACCGCTGCTGTACCACCTGCCGGATTTTCAACTGGGACCATATGATGATGTTTTCCCCCATCGTTTTCGTTCCCGGATTTTTCACCTGGAGCCTTTGCGCCGGCGCGATAATCGTTCTTGTGATTTGGGAAGTTTCCTTCGCGCTTCATCCGGAAAGATTTTATGAAGGCACCAACGAAGCGCTTAAATGTTCAAACTGCACCGACGTTCTTTGCGGAAAACGCAACTGCGCCGCGGATATCCCCGATTTTGACAACATAACGAAAGGAATTTAAAATGGCAATTAAAGCAATCTTATGGGATTATGACGGAACCCTTATGGATTCCTCCAAAAAATCGATAGAAGTAAGCCTCGAAGTTCTTTCCCACTTTATTCCCGACGTTTATGAAAACATTCCCGAACCACTTTCCACAAGGGAAAATTTTCAGGAAACCTACGGAAGAATTTCCGACTGGGTGGAACTTTACCACGTCTGCTATGGGCTTAACGATGAACAGACAAGAATGGCTGTGGAAATGTGGGGCGAAGTTCAGCTCCGCAACAAAACCGAAGCGGAACTTTATTCCGGAATTCCCGAAATTCTTGAACATTTCAAAGAAACAAAAATGGGCGTCTGTTCCCAGAACGGCGCCGGAATTATTGAAAGATCCCTTGAGCACCACGACGTGCTCAAATATTTCGGTGCGGTAATAGGTGTGAACGACGTTCTTTTCGAAGAACAGAAACCCCACCCTTCCGCATTTATAAAAGCCCTTGAAAAACTCGGAATTGAAGATCGCAACGCAACCTTTGCTTACATAGGCGACCACAGCGTGGACGTTGCCTTCGGCAGAAACGCCGAAGCCATGCTCAAAAAAGATTTCCCCGAAGCAAAGGTGGTCTGCATCGCAATTCACCACCCGGGCGATTATTGCGAAGAGGACGAAAACTTCCTTCCGGACTATATTGCCCATGATTCTTCCGAGCTTTTTGAGATACTGAACGGAATTTAAACCTTCTTTGCCGTGAAGGAAGATTTAGGTTCTTGATTTGGCGGGTTTTCCGCCGGAAAGGACTTTGATTTTATGAATACCGATTACAGTGAACTTAACGAAAAAATTCTTGAACTTGCCGAAAAATTCGGTGAAAACGGGGCCTTTTTGGCAAACCACGAAGGCAAAACCGTTTTGAGCACCGTTTATGGCAAAAACCTTTTGACCGAAGAACCCATCAGGGCAGAAAGCCGTTACCTTATGCCTCTTTGCTGTTCTTCAATGCTCGCCCTTTGCGCTTTTATTCTTATCGATGGCGGAAAGCTCCGCCTTTCGGACAAGCTTTCCAAATTCATTCCGGAATTTGAGCACGCAGACAAAATCACCCTTCGCCATCTTCTTGCCGGAAAAAGCGGGATCCGCGATTTTTATTTCGGTGAGATCCGAAGAACGCTTGATATGGATGCGGAATACTCCTCTCTTCCGGATATTGACCGCCGCAAAAAAGATATGGAACATTATCTCCATGACTATCCCTTCGAAACGGTGCTCGATTCCATAGAAGGAAAGAAACTTGAGCACGAACCCGGCGTTTCCGGAGATTTTTCTTCCAGCGGCGCTGCTTTTCTTCGTGAAATCATCGAAAGAGTTACCGGAATCCCTGTTTCCGAATTTATTGAAAAAGAGATTTTTGAAAAACTCGGAATGAGCGAAACAAAAATCGGCGTTTGTGAAAACGCTCTTCCGCTTTTTGCTCTTTTCCGCAACGAGGAATATATCAGATACAACACCGAAAACACGGATTTCCCCTTCTTCACAACAACTGTTTCCGACCTTGAAAAACTGATGCTTGGAATTTTTGAGCACCGTCTTTTCTCCGAAAAACTTTGGAAAGCCGCAACAAAATTCGATTCCGACAACGTAGGGCTCGGTTTTGGGGACTTGACGGTTTTTCTGTTTTCGCTTTTGATTTCAATGAATTCAGCTCTGCCTTTTTTTATTTTGATAAGGAAAACGATTTTTGCTGGCTTCGCGCAACAAACTGCGGCTCAAAATACATTCAGAACGACGACAGCAAAATCCTTTTCTTCCCGAAGGAAGTCAGAATGGAGCTTTCGCCGATTTTCACCTTCCCCAAAAACACAAAAATGGTTCCTTACGGAAGCAGAAACTGGCGCCAGGCAGCAAACCTTGAAATCCGCCCGGACCAGCGTGAATTTGTTTCCGGCGCGCTTGATACCATTGCAT
>JAFOYK010000136.1 GCA_017424665.1 Oscillospiraceae bacterium | reverse complement strand
TGATTCTTAAAGAAAGCGAAAAGGCCTTTGAAAGCAACAAAGGGTCTTATAAAAAATATTTTGAATAAAAAAGCACCGCAAAGCGGTGCTTTTTTGTTTTTAAACTTTCTGTTTTTTTCTTCCGGCAATGAACCAGGGAAGATACATAAAAACCCAAAGAATAAGAAGGATCGGAACACAGCCGATGAAATAAAATTCTTTTCCGAAAACAGAAGCAAGAAGTTTAAGAACCGGGTTTCCCGAGGTTCCGTTAAGGAAGAAGAAGTTCGTACCGATAATTTTGTTAAGAAAATAAATCGGAACACATTCGCAAAGAAGAAGCAAAAGGACCTTCGGAAGCCTTTTAAAATTCGGCTTGAAACCGCCCGCAAGCAAAAGAAGCGGATACATAACGAGCAGAACGTGGATTGAATTTGAATGAAGGCTCATGAAATTCCAAAAGGGAAGATCAGTCCAGGTAGGCATCAAAAGGGCAAGAGACGCCCCGGGAATGCAGACGGAATAAAGAACTTCGGAAGTGAAATCATCACGTTTAAAAGAATTTATCACGCAGATGAAAATATTGATGCTGCAAAGGTGAAGCGGAAGAAAACCCCATTCCCATTGGCCGGTTGCCGCGGAACCGATGTGTTTCCAAAGTTCGTCCGCAATTAAAAGCGCGGACATTATGTAAAGGAATTTCTGTCTTGCTTTTTCATCAAGCTTTCTGTAATAAAGCATTGCGGCAACAATTATTACTATGAAAAGAGCCGTTATTAAAAGATGTATCGGGCTGAAATGGGAAAAATTAAGATAATCCGGGTCAAGCTTATCCATAGTACTTTTTGTGTACCAAAATTCGGACAAAAAATCGCCTCCTTTTTCGGAAATGTATTTTAGCAGAAATCACAAAGGAAGTAAACAAAAATTTGCGGAATTGAAAAAAACGTTTCTCTGTGATATAATTTTCAAAGAAACTTTTCCGAAAGGGGAACGCAGATTTGGCATATAAACGCGAATGGCAAAGACCGCTTGAACTTGACAGACCCACCTGGGATATGCTCCGTGAAAACAACATCTATACCGACAGCAGAAGGGATTTTCGCTGGCGACATTGCCCCGATAAGGAAAACGGAGTCATCCACGCGGCGGTATATACCGTTATGAGCTATGAACACGCGAACGATGTTGTTGAAACGGATTTTCCCCTTTCTCCGGAAGGCCTTGCCGAGGCAAACGAATGGATAGAATCCAAATTCCGCGAATTTGTTGAAGCGAACCCCAACAGATACTGATTATGGAAGAAAAAAGATTTATTTACGTTGCTTTTCTTTCAACGCCTTACAGAATGGGCAAATTTATAAGAAAGATGACTGGGTTCCCCTATAACCACACGGCAATTTCACTTTCCCCGAAGATGAAATATCTCTATTCCTTTTCCCGCCATTATAAAAACGCACCTTTTTACGGCGGTTTCACAAAGGAATCTTTTTTAAGATATCACAACAAAGGAGAAACCGCACTGATAAAAATCTGCGCTGTTCCGGTTTCGGAAGAAAATTATCAGGGCGCGAAAAAGGCCCTGCTTTTTTTTGAGAACCATTCGGAAGAATATATTTACAACATGATTTCCGCTGCCTGTTTTCCTTTTAAAACAAGGGTCCGGATAAAACAATCTTTCACTTGCGTGGAGTTTGTTTTAAGCATGCTCCAGAAATATTCGGATATTCAGGTTATTAAAAACAAAAAATTCTGTTCCCTCAGGGAACTTTCGGAACTTTTGAAAGGTTTTGAGATTTACGAGGGAAGCGCGGAAAAATTTCTTAAAAACACCGGTTGGGAAGGGGATACCTTCCCGGAAGAAAAGGGAAAAGCTTTTTATATCAGAAAAACCGCCCTTAACAACGGAAAACTTTTTTATCGCTTTGCAAAAAGAGAAAAATAAAAACCCCGCCTAAAAGCGGGGTTTTAATTTTTTCTTGATTAAAGAAGGCTGTCTCTTCTGCAAGGGGAAGTTACCCTCGGTTTTTCCTCAACTTTTGCGGAGGAAGCAAGTTCCTCAAGCATTTTTTCGGAAAGGGGAATTGCTTTGTGGCAACGGGGGCAAAGATAAGTGGAACGGTTGTAACCTGCGGGAACAACTACCGGTTTTCCGCAATAGGGGCAAAAAACTTCGATGCCTTCGTTTTCATCGTCGTCCTGAAGATAGATAGACATTATTGAAAGCCACCTTTCGTTAAATTATATTACAAGGCAAGTATATCACAAGCTTCTGCGGTATGCAAGAAGCAAATCCACCATTTTTCCGTAACTGCGGACTCCGTCCTGCTGGTCGTTAAGTTTAAGATAGGTGTCGTTTACAGCATCCGAAACTTCCGCAACTTTTGTGTCGTGGGAATCAATATAAGCGTTCTGGGCGCGCATATCCGCGTCGATGTAATCCGGATACTGAAGGCGAAGTTCATACCATCTTTCATAATCCGCGGAATAAAGGGCATTCATGGAATAAAGAAGCGCAAGGCAGTTTCCGCTGTAGCGGAAATAATCGTCGGAACTTTCCGCGCAGGCAAGATAGGCGATAAAATTCGCCTCCGCCTCGTTCATATATCCGCGCAAATGGCTCTGTTCATGCATCATCGTCGCTCCGCGAAGAAAATCCGGACCGGATTTACAGATGTTTGCTTCAAAAGTATAGGGTGAAAAAACGCCGGAAATCTGAAGATAGGCCATAACTTCGGAAAAAATCACAGGTTTCGGCGTTCCGAAGCGCCAAAGGCCTATTTCGATAATTTCGTGATCATCGGCAAATTTTTCAAAATTTTCTTTTGCTCTGTTTGCCATATTCAAATCCGAAGGGGCGAAAACCGTTTCACCGTTTTCGTTATGAAGAAGGTTCTTTCCGGATTCTGTCGCTTCATCAAGAAGAAAAACACAAAGGTCATAAAGTTCTTCGGAAGAGGATTTTCTAACTTCAAGGCCGATTTCTTCCGCAAAACCTTTACGGTAATAATTTGTTCCGCAAAAGGCACAAAAAAGGAAAATTACCGCAGAAGCAATTGAAAAAATCTTCATGAGCACGGTTTTGAAATATTTGAGCACCGCTTCTTCGCCTTCTTTGGATTTGAGCACGAGCTTTCTTATCCAATAGATAAGGAGAAAAACCAGGAAGGCGATCCCGGATTCCATAAACGAAAAAGGAAAAATTCCCGTTATGCTTCCGAAAATTCCTCCGAAAAACTTATAAAAAGTTCCGTGATAAAAATCCGCAAAACCGGGAACAAACCTTGCCGCCGCAAGAAGCAAAAGCCCCAGCGGAAG
>JAFOYK010000200.1 GCA_017424665.1 Oscillospiraceae bacterium | reverse complement strand
TTTTCCTTCCATTTTCCCTCTTTTTCATAGGAATTCCAGACGGACGTTGCGGTTGTTTTTTCTTCTGAAAGAGCGATATAAGTATATGCGTAAACAAAGTTGCCTTTGCCATCGTAATCCACAATAAAGCTTATTGTTGCGCAAAGAGGAACAAACCCTCCCTCGGCTTCGCTGACTTTTTTGCCGGTCACTGTTAAGCTGCAGGGCCAGAGCGAAGTCTTTTTTGCTTTTCTGCGCTCTGCAAGATAGTTTATTCCATCTCTTATTTCGTCGCCAAGGCAGAATTCAATTCCCATATATTCTTCCAGCTCTTCAACAGTATAAATGTTTTTCCGCTCGTTGTTGTCATAATAAAAGCCCATAGAAGACCAAAGCTCTTCCCCATCGGAAAGGATATATTCCTCGTTGTGGTAATCTGCATAAGTACGCTGAATAGTTTCGTAATCATAATTAAGGGCCGCGACGCAATCCGAATAAAATTCTTCGCTTACTTTTCTTGTTTCAAGCTGATATTCAACGTTCATTTCATAAAATTCAACTTCGTCCCTGCCTTCGGTATCATAGCAAAGACGCCATATATCATCAGCATCATAAATTTTTGTTTTTTGTGAAGTTGTAATATTTCCTATTGCATAGGCGGTTACGGAGAAAACCATAACAAGAGCGGCGGCAATAAGCATTTTCCAGCTTCCCTTAATGGGTTTTCTCTTTTTTTCCTCAAGAATAAGAAGGTCGTCGTCGATTTCGTTCAAGGCGTTCATCAAATCTTTTTCGTTCATATATCAAGATCCTCCTTTTCAAGTTCTTTTTTAAGGCGTTTTCGAATCCGGAAAAGAATAAGCGAAACTTTGTTTTCGGAACAGCCAAAATCCTTTGCAATGTCCTTAACGTCTTCGCAAAGCCAATATCTTTTTATGAATATCTTTCTTTGTTCGTTTGGAAGATTGCGAATAAAGCCGTTTAAAAATTCCCTGAGTGCAATCAAATCTGCCTGCTGTTCCAAAAGCGTAGCGGGAATTGTTTCCGCTAGTTCATCAAGCTGGATTTTGATTCCGCCGTCGCGTTTTTTTGTTTTTTCCGCCTCAAGTTTCTTTAAAGCGGCATTTCTTGCGATTTTTCCAAGATACAGATTAAGATATTCCGGTTCATTCGGCGGAATTGAATTCCAGGCTGCGGAAAGAACGTCGTTCCAGATTTCTTCCGCGTCTTCCCTGTTTCCAAGGATTCTTTCCGCAATTGAAACGCAATAATTTTTATATTTTTCGGCGGTTTTTTCAAGCGCCTGTTCTTCCCTTTTAAAATAAAGTTCAACAATTTCCCTATCCTGCAACAAAACACCTCCTTTTTTAAAATTCCCGGAAAGCTTTCTCAATATATAAGAACGATATTATAACATAAATCTTTCGCCCGTTTATTCCAAAGCGGAATAAATATTTACAAAATTCCTTTGCTGTGCTATCCTTTTGAAAAAGGAGGCGTTTTTTATGAACGAAAAAAGCAAACTCTATTTAAAAAGAGTGATTATTCTTATTATCGTTTTCGCCCTTGGAATAACCGCCGGCGTTTTTGCAGTAAGATCCGGTTCCAAATATAAAGGTCTTGAAGAAACGGCAAAACGCCTTTCCCTTAACGCCAACATGGAACTTAACCACATAACCCTTGCCGGACTTAATGATCCCAAAGCACTTTATGATGCGCTTTATAACGAATGTCTTTACCTTGAAATTATCGACCGCACCGGGTACTGTTTTTTTAACGATGATGATAAAATCGAAGAAGAAGATTTTACTTTACTGTATAACACTTTTACAAAAGCAAAGGACATTGCCGAAAAACTTTCAGACGGTGAAGAAATTTCTGAAGAAGATTCTTTGTGGATAGAAGTTTTTGTAAATACCGTTCACAGCTCGCTTTCGGGAAGCTCCCATTACAAAACATTTCTTGAGTTATTTTACTGATTAAACAAAAAAAGCACCGCATCGCGGTGCTTTTTTGTTTTTATTTGGTTTTGCTTTCCTTAAGGGGAACAATGCTGTTCCAGCAATTTGCGTCTTTGCTGTCGCGGATGAAATAACCGGTTCTTACGAACTGGAATCTTTCGTTTTCGCCTGCATCGGCAAGAGCTGCTTCAAGTTTAGCGTTTTTGAATTCTTTGACGGAATCCGGGTTAAGGTAATCGTTATATTCTTTTCCTTCGGGAAGGGTTACCATGTTTGCCTCGGTGAAAAGGCGGTCATACATGCGAACGTCTGCTTCAATTGCAGATTTTGCGCTTACCCAATGGATAGTGCCTTTAACTTTTCTTCCGTCAACGGGGTTTCCGTTTCCGGTTTCAAGGTCTGCGGTAACGCGGATCTCGGTTACGTTTCCGTTTTCGTCAATATCAAAATCCTGGCATTTTACGATATATCCGCCCATAAGACGAACTTCGCCTTCCGGTTTAAGGCGGAAGAATTTAGGCGGAGGAACCGCTGCAAAGTCTTCGCGCTCGATATAAAGTTCGCGGCTGAATTCAACTTTTCTGCTTCCTGCTTCGGGGTCGTTTACGTTGTTTGCAATTTCAAAATATTCGGTTTTGTCTTCCGGATAGTTTGTGATAACAACCTTAACGGGGTCGATTACGGCCATTCTTCTGGTTGCGGAATAGTTGAGCTCATCGCGGATGCAATGTTCAAGAAGTTCAACTGCAACAAGGGAATCCGCTTTGGAAACGCCGGCGGTTTTAACAAATTCGATGATGGAGGAAGGGGTGTAACCTCTTCTTCTCATACCGGAAAGGGTGGGCATTCTGGGGTCATCCCAACCGTCAACAATGCCTTTTTCAACAAGCTCACGAAGGTAACGTTTGCTCATTACGGTATAGGTTACGTTAAGTCTTGCAAATTCATACTGATGAGGACGGGGATGAACAAATCCTACGTTTTCAACGACCCAGTCATAAAGGGGTCTGTGGTTTGCAAATTCGATGGAGCAGCAGGAATAGGTAATTCCTTCAAGTGCGTCCTGAATGGGGTGTGCAAAGTCGTAAAGAGGATAGATGCACCATTTGTCGCCCTGGCGGTGGTGGGTTGCGCGTTTGATGCGGTAAATTGCAGGGTCGCGCATGTTCATGTTGGGGCTTGCAAGGTCGATTTTTGCACGGAGGGTTTTGGAACCGTCCTCGAATTCGCCGGCTTTCATGCGGCGGAAAAGGTCAAGGTTTTCTTCGGGGGTTCTGTCGCGGTAAGGGCTGGGGCGGCTGGGTTTGCCGGCATCGGTGCCGCGGTATTCCTGCATTTCCTCTCTGGTAAGGTCATCAACATATGCTTTTCCGTCGATGATGAGTTTTTCCGCAAACTCATAGCATTTTTCAAAATAGTCGGAACCGTAGAAAATTCCGCCGGTGGGTTCATAGCCAAGCCAACGGATATCGCGGAGAATGCTCTGAACGTATTCGTCGTCTTCTCTTGCGGGGTTGGTATCGTCATAGCGAAGGTTGAATTTGCCGTTATATTTTTCAGCGGTGGAAGCGTTGATCCAGATTGCCTTTGCGGAACCGATGTGGAGATAGCCGTTGGGTTCCGGAGGGAAACGGGTGTGAACTTCGGTGTTATAACCTTCAGCAAGTTCTTTGTCGATTATATCATGTATAAAGTTAGATACTACTACTTCTTCAGGCATGGTAGATATCCTTTCTTTTAAATTGTTTTTGTAGGGGCGCACCTATGTGTGCGCCCGTTTTGTTTCGGGCGGTCACGCAGGACCGCCCCTACAACGTTTTTAATAATTTATGCAAAAATTAAAGATTATTAAGAGCTTTTTCAAGTCTTTCAAGAACCTTTTCTTTTCCGAGGATGCTCATAACGGTGAACATATCGGGGCTGTTAACTCTTCCGGTAACTGCCATTCTGATAACAGCGGAAACGTCACCAACATGGCCTTTGAAAGCTTCGGGGTTCTGTTTAAATTCTTTCGGAGAAGCCGCATAGCCCATGGAAACGGAAAGTTCTTTGATTTTTCCGAACCATTCGGTCTGATCATCGTGCTCATCATAGATTCCCATGTAATTTTTGAGCACGGCAGCGATATCTTCGGTGCTCATGTTTGCGGGGTATTCTTTTCCTTCGACGAAAAGTTCATCATAGAAGAAAGCCATATAGTCTTTCATTTCGCTCCAGACAGCGATATCTTTTCTGGGTTTCGGAACGCCGCGGCCGATGGAGATGATTGCTTTTGCGTAATCGGGGTCTCTTGCAAGAAGCTGATAGAATTCGTTATCGTATTTTTCAGCCCAATCGGAGAAATATTCCCAGACTTTTTCGGTGGTGAGCATTGCAACAACGTTTTTGGAAACGTCGCGGAGCTTATCGAGGTCGAAGAGAGAACCGGAAACGCTCATTTTGTTGGTGGTGAATTTGAAATTCTCATAAGGTTCCTTGGGGTTAGCAAGGCGCCATTCCTCAAAGTTGGAGTTGAGGAGAGTGAGAAGATATTCAATTACGGAAGGAACGGGATAGCCTTCTTCAAAATAGAAATCGAGTGCAAGTTCCGGGTCTTTGCGTTTGGAAAGTTTGCGTTTGCTTTCGCCGTCCATTTTCATAAGCTGAGCGGTGTGAACGTATTTGGGCATTTTCCAGCCGAGAGCACTGAAAAGCTGAACGTGGATGGGCCAGGTTGCAAGCCATTCTTCGCCGCGGACAACGTGGGTGGTTTTCATAAGATGGTCGTCAACGACGTGTGCGAAGTGGTAAGTGGGAATGCCGTCGGATTTAAGAAGAACGATATCCTGGTCGTTTTCCGGCATATCGATTTTGCCTTTAACAAGGTCGTTAAGGTGAAG
>JAFOYK010000113.1 GCA_017424665.1 Oscillospiraceae bacterium | reverse complement strand
CTCCTTCGGATTTAAGACCTTCTTTAATGGTGCGTTTCATCTGGTTCCAGACTTCTTCAAGGTAATCCCAGATGCGGGGACCTTCCATGCGTTCAACATATTCCCAGATCCGGATATCGTGTTCGCGGCAATATTCCGCGATTTCGTCGAAGCTTTCTTCATAATAAACTTCCGGCGGAGCAACGTAATCCGTTCCTTCAACGGCAATTTCACCGCCGCCGATGGAATAAACGCGAATTTTGTCGGTTTCTTCGCCGTTTTTAAAAGCGCGCATATCCATTGCGTTGGGATGATAGAAACTGTTTTCGTCCGTTTCATAATCAAAGATTATTTCGGAAGGAACGGGCGCAAGGGTCTGGCGCAAAACCGCATCGGTCATATGACCTTTGCCTGTTTTTGCAAGAGAACCGTAAAGCGTTACGGAAAAACCTTCCGCATCCGGATTCTTTTGTTTAAAATAGAGCGCCGCTCTTTCAGGCCCGATGGTGTGGGAACTGGAAGGGCCTCTTCCGATTCTGTAAAGATTGGTTAAACTTTTCATCCTAACCCTTCTTTTGTTTTAAATATTCTCCTTGCGGAAATAAAGAACTCCGAAAGTTCCGGGGCCGCAATGTCCGGTGATGGTGCTTCCGGCTTCGTTAACAATAACGGTGTGGAATTTGCGGCATTTTTTAACTTCTTTTTCAATTTCTTTAAGAAGGTGTGCGTCAATGCCGGTCCAGGTGATGAAAATAATATCGCTTTCGACGTTATCGTTTCCTTCAAGTCTGTCGCGAACGTATTCGAGAGCGCATTTTTCATAAGCTCCGCGATATTTTTTGCCGACTTTCATTTTGCCTTCGCAAACTTCGATGCAGGGTTTGAGTTTAAGAAGGTTTGCGCCGAGAGCCGCAACGCCGCTGCATCTTCCGCCTTTGTGGAGGAATTCGAGCTGGTTGAGGATGAAGCTTGCGTCAACGCGTTTTTTGGCTTCTTCAATGTGTTTGAAAATTGCTTCTGCGCTTTCGCCTTTTGCCGCAAGTTCAGCCGCGCGAACAACAAGAAGACCGATTCCGGAAGAAAGGTTTTCAGAGTTGATAGTCCAGACATGGCCGGTTTCAACCGCGGCGATGGTTGCGTTCTGGAAGCATGCGGACATGGTGGAGCTTATTGCAAAATGAACAACATCATATCCTTTTTCAACCCATTCGGTAAAAGCTTCGGTATATTCAAGAACGGAAACCGCGGAGGTTTTGGGAAGTCCTTTGGTTTCGTCATAAAATCTGAAAATATCCTGGTTGGAAATTTCAGTTCCGTCCTTGAAGTTGTTTTCCCCAAGAGTTACGGTAAGGGGAAGTACCTGTATATCATATTTTTCAACAAGTTCTTTCGGAAGGTCTGCGGTGCTGTCGCTGATGAATTTAATAGGTCTGGTCATGTGATGTTTTGCCTCCTTTTTTAAGTCACATTAACACAATTTATATTATACACTATTTTTTTAAAACTGAAAAGTACCTGATATTTAATTTTGTGTTAAAATTAAGCCGATATTTCTTGAAAACAGGTGCTCTTTTGGAATATAATAACCTTATCAAAAAGAAAGGCAGAATTTTGTTTATGCATGACGAACTTACCGCCAACGATATAAAGAAAATGGAGGAAGAGCTTGAATACCGCAAGCTTGTTTTGCGTCCCCAGATACTTGATGACGTTAAAACAGCAAGGGCCTTCGGCGATCTTTCCGAAAACTTCGAATATAAGGAAGCAAAACGCGCTAAAGGCAGAAACGACAGCCGAATCCGCTATCTTGAAGCGATGATAAAAACAGCCGTTATAATCGACGGCCACGCCGAAGAAGGGGTTGTGGGTCTTTACGATAAAGTCACCGTCTATATTCCCGATGATGACGAAGAGGAAGTTTATCAGATAGTCACCGACGTTCGCTATGACGTTTCCTCCGGATTCATCAGCAAGGAATCTCCTTTCGGAAAAGCCGTTCTCGGCAAAAAGCTTGGCGACACCTGCACCGTTCAGGTCAACCCGGATTACGGCTACGATGTTATAATAAAAGCCATTGAAAAAACGGAAGACGACGACACCGCTCCCCTTGCAAGTTATTAAAACAAACCCCGTGCTCAAATTTTGAGCACGGGGTTTTCTTTCAGTTTTCTTTGAGCACGTTCGAAAAATTCGTGATGCTTTCGGGAATTATTTTTTCATAAACGGTAAATGTCGGGTCGGTTTTTGCGATTTTGATTATCGAATTGACGATAAGTTTATCCACCGCTTTAAGCTTTTCTTTGGGAAGTTCGCCGCCGAACCAATCTATTATTGCGGCACGGTTAAGAAATTCTTCGCTGAAGTTTTTGGTGATTGCTTCGTCAACTTTATCCGCAAGGCAGGAACAGATGAAAAGGCCGAACTTTGTTTCAAAAAGTTCATCTTTGTGTTTCTGAAGATAAGCGGAAATTTTCTTATCGATAACGCCCATTCTTACATAGGAACCGACAACAACACATTCATAATCGGAAATTTCGGGAATGTTTCCGGAAATTTCAAAAAGGTCACAGCTGTCCGCGCCGATGTTTGCCGCAAGAAGCGCCGCGCATTTTTTCGTGATTCCGGTTTTGCTTGAATATATGATAAGCGTTTTCAAAAGAATTACGCCGCCCTTCAAAAAAATGTATAAAGTTATAATATCACAAATCCGCTTATATTGCAAAGATAAAAACGTTTTTAGGGGGAATGAAATTTGTCAAGAGAAAAATTAAAAATTCAAGTAAAAATAACTTTACAAAATAAGGACCGATATTTAGCAATTATCACAATTGACCTTTCAGCAGAGTTAATTTATAATAATTGTATGGCGCCTTCTTTATTGCGCAAATTATCCACAGGAGGTTTTTT
>JAFOYK010000021.1 GCA_017424665.1 Oscillospiraceae bacterium | reverse complement strand
TGCGAAAAACTTGTAAGTTGTATTGAAAAGCTTGCCGAAAGCGTTAAAAGCGGAAACGCAGCACCTTATATGGTGGTTGAAGAAAACGGACATCCGCTTGATTTTACTTTTATGAAAGTAAACCAGTACGGCGATGCGATGGAAATCCGTAAATTTGAAACCTTCAGTGAAATGCTTGATAAATTCTATTCCGAACGTTCCGGCGCGGACAGAATGAAACAGCGTTCCAACGATCTTTTTAAATTTGTTGTAAATCTTGCGGACAGAATTTCAAGAAAACTTGACGTTCAGCGCCAGGAACTTGCCCGTTCCACCGAAAGGGATGTTCTTCGCGTTAAAGGTGAACTTATCCACGCAAATCTTTGGATGATTGAAAAAGGAATGACTTCGGTAGTTCTTGAAAACTATTATGAAGATTGCAAGCCTATAGAGGTAAAACTCGACCCGCGCCTTTCTCCGAATCAGAACGCCCAGCATTATTTCAGCGAATACCGCAAAGCGGATACGGCCGAAAGAATGCTTAAAAAATTCATTGAAAAGGGCGAAGCTGAACTTTCCTATATTGAATCTGTTTTCGATCTTCTTTCAAGAGCAAGGACAGATGATGAAGTAATTGCCATTCGTGAAGAACTTGTTACCCAGGGATATCTTAAAAATCACCGCAAAAATAATCAGAAACCGGTCAAACTTGCACCGAAAGAGTATATCTCCACCGACGGTTTCAGAATACTTTGCGGAAGAAACAACATTCAGAACGACAAGCTTACCTTTAAAGATTCCAGAAAAAACGATATCTGGCTCCATACACAAAAGATACACGGTTCCCATACCGTAATCGTTACCGATGGCAGGGAAGTTCCGGAAACAACCATTCAGCAAGCTGCCGTTGTCGCGGCATATAATTCCAAAGGAAGAGAATCGTCACTTGTTCCGGTTGATTATACGGAAATTAAAAACGTTAAAAAGCCTTCCGGCTCGGCACCGGGCAAAGCGATTTATGAACATTACAAAACCGCTTATGTCCGTCCGGCACAGTTTGAGAACCTTTTTGAAAATAAATGATATGGAAAACTGGTTTTTAACAAAACAAATCGACGAAAATACTTTTGTAATAAGTGAACCGAAACATTGGGAAGAAACCAACTGTTATCTTTTAATTGGAAGCGGAAAAGCTTTGCTGATTGATACCGGCCTTGGAATTTCTGATATTTCAGCTGAAGTTCGCAAAATTACCGATAAACCGATAATTGCTGTTCCAACACATGTTCATTGGGACCACATCGGAGGACTTCGGAATTTTCCGGAATTCTGTGTCCATGAGCTTGAAACGGATTGGATAGACGGAAATTTTCCGCTTTCGAATGAATTTGTCCGAAAAATGATTGTAAAGGATAACAACTTAACACATGTAATAAATGTTGATAATTATGCGGTTTTTCAAGGCAAACCTTCAGGAATTTTAAAGGACGAAGATATTATTGATTTAGGTAACAGAAAAATAAGAGTTTTTCATACTCCTGGGCATTCTCCGGGTCATATGTGTTTTTTTGAAGAAGAAACCGGATATCTGTTTACCGGAGATTTGATTTATAAAGGAACACTTTTCGCTAATTATGAATCGACCGATCCGGAAAAATATCTTGAATCTGTTCAAAAAATTGCAAAGCTTTATGTGAAACGCATTTTTCCGGCGCACCATAGTCTTGATATTTCTATAGAAATGATTTCAGAGGTGCTCGAAAGCATTACCGCAATAAAGGAAAAAGGCAAACTTTGCCACGGAAGCGGGAAGTTTGATTTTAAAAACTGGAGTATTTTATTGTAAAAAAAGAACGAACCTATCTTGGTTCGCTCTTTTTTTGTTTTATTTTTTAAAAATCAATTCGTCATAACCGGTTTCAGGGTCGTCTTCAACGTCTATTGAAACTTCGGGTATTTCGGCAATTATAAGTTCGCAGGTGGTGTTTACTGTGCATCCTTCGCAAAGATGTCCACCAATAGTTGACATATCTTCTTTTGAAAGAGCTATGTGAATATGGCATCTTTTATTGCTCACGGTTCCGTTAAGACTTACGATTTCACAATCTTCGTTGATTTCGCGAATTGTAACTCCTGAAGCATCGCGAATTTTACCTTTTGAAATGCAACCTACTCCGGAAGAGATAAAACCGGCGCCGATGTTTTTATCAACGCAAAGATTCTGAATGGATTTTAAAAGATCTTCGCCGCGATGAAGACGGATACAGTGATATTTTGTATTGCCGCAAACGGAAATAATTTCAGATTTCATATTATTCGGCTCCTTTTTTTCTGTTTTCGGAAAACTGAATCAGGATTATCGAAATAAACATAAGGGCACAGCCGATTCCTTCGCGCAAAGTCGGAATCTGCTGAAGTATAACCGCTCCCGCAAGAACAGCGAAAACAGATTCAAAACTCATGAGAAGGGAAGCTACGCTGGGTTTTGTCCATTTTTGCGCTACGGTTTGAAGGGTATATCCGGCGCCTCCGGAAAGAGCGCCGGCATAAATTATCGGAAGCCATGCTTGAAGAATGTTTTCAAAATTCGGTTTTTCAAAAATAAACATTACAACAACGGAAATTGCGCCGCAAACGAGAAACTGGAGACAGGAAAGTTTTACACAGTTAACTTTCGGAGCAAAATATCCTATTGCAAGAATATGTACCGCATAGGCGACCGCGCTGATAAGAACGGTGAAATCTCCTTTACTTATGGAAAAACTTTCGTTCATACAAAGAAGATAAAGTCCGGCAACGGCGAGCGCGCAGCAAGGCCATATCATTTTCGGAAGTTTTTGTTTAAGAAGAAGACCAAGAAACGGAACAATAAGGATATAGAGAACGGAAATAAATCCTGCTTTTCCAACGGTGGTCTGTGAAATTCCGATTTGCTGAATGGTTGAAGCAAAAAAGATGATGATTCCGCAGATTATTCCGCCTTTGATAAGTTCTTTTGTTTCTTCTTTTTCGGGTTTTCTGTAAGTTCCGTTTTTCTTTTTTACAGAATCAAATGCCATATTCACAATTATAAGTACGAATCCGCCGATTATACAGCGGATTCCGTTGAATGTGATTGGCTCAACGTATTCCATTCCTACGCTTTGTGCAACAAACGCACAGCCCCAGATAAGAGCGGTGAGTATCAAAAGAAAATTTCCGAGCATTGCTTTATTTTTCATAAATTACCTCAATAAAAAAGAATGATTCAATTTTACATTATAAAAAACGAAAAGGGAAGATATAAAGTTCAAATATTGTTGAAAAAAATAT
>JAFOYK010000168.1 GCA_017424665.1 Oscillospiraceae bacterium | reverse complement strand
CGCCGGAGAACGGTAGGTTGCCATTGCAAGAAGGGTAAGACCGAGGCAAAGAGCAAAACCGAGAAGGTTTTCGGTGTTGTCAAAATAGGGAAGGAACATCATGCTGATTACGGCAACGGTGGTTCCGAAGATTATATAGGGAGTTCTTTTACCGATAGGGGTGTGGGTTTTGTCGGAAAGGGAACCGAAAAGCGGAAGCATGATGAGCGCGAGCATATTATCGATAGCCATGATCTGGCCGGTTGCGCCTTCGCCGATTCCGAAAGTGTTTTTAAGGATAAGCGGAATGATTCCGTCATAAGCCTGCCAGAAGGTGCTTATGGAAAGAAAAGCAAGACCCACAAGAAGGGTGCGTTTATAGTTAAGTTTCATTTTTTATGACCTCCAAAAATCAGTCGACGTCTTCAACGATCTGTTCGGGTTTTTCGTCAAGGATATCCGGGTGACGAAGGATCCAGTCAAGCTGTTTGAATGCAGTTGCGTAATAATGTCCGTCGGTTATGCGTTCATCGGAAACAACGGTGAAATCAACGTATTTATGTTTTTCAACACTTCCGTCTTTCTGAAGTTCAAGAGCGGTGCGTTTTGCGCCGAAAGCGATGAAGATCGGGCAGGTTCCGAAGTTGTAAAGATGATGATAAATTGGCGGAATTCCAAGGGAACCGAGGTTTGTGATGAACATGCTGCTGTGGAAGGGCGAAGCCTTGTGGATGATTTTGGGCATGAATCCGAAATAATCCATAAATTCAAGAATGGAAATGAGAAGGCGGATCAAAAGAGCGGGAAGGAAGTTTATTATTTTTGCGACAACGTCGAAAAGGTTGGAATCTCCTTCCTGTCTTGCCTCTTCAATAGCGGCGTCCATCTTGCGGTAAACGTCCTCTGCGGTATCGTCGGGTTTGAAAATAACCTTGATGGCGGATTCCTGAGCGTTGAGCTCCATGCTCTTTTTGACCATCATGCAAACGGTGATATCTTCGCCTGCCTGGTAAATTCTCTGTCCCGCAATAAAACGGTTCATGGCGGGTTTTTGAGAAACAAGTCTTACGTAAGCCGCAATGATAACGTGAAGAAAACCGAAACCGGAAAAGCCGTCTTCGCGGCGTTTTCTTTTTATGTAGTTTTCAATTCTGCCAAGTTCAATGGAACCGCTGAAAAGATTCGAAGAATCATTTCTCGTTTTCATAATAAACGGAGAAACATAAGACATCGGCGACAAAGAACGGACACGGTATCCGTCGTAACGGTCGCCAAAGCGTTTTTTCCTCTTATTCATAGTATTCTGTCCTTTCTGCAAAATGCGTATACTATTTACAACATTATATCAAATTTTATTATATAAATCTATATAATTAACCAAATAAAATCTCAAAAGCACGGTTTAAACACAAAAAAACAGAGGAAAATTCTGTAAAATAATGTTGAACAAGTCAACTGTTAGTGTTTTAACACTTGACTTATTCAAATATTGTGGTAAAATGTTATTTAATTGGTCTTGATAGGATGGCGTTCCCTTTATGTGCAAAAACAAAAACTCAGTCGAAGCAATGGCGGAAAAAATCCGCAGCGGAGATTATAACGATTTTGGAAAACTTTTGCATCTTTGCGCCTATATTCCTAAAGAAACTTTCCTTGCTGCCGAAAAACTCGGCTATGAAAAAGAAGATATTTATCAGGAATCCGTTGTGGCTTTTCTCCACGCGCTCCATTCCTATGATGAAAAAAACGGCGCGGGTTTCAGAACCTTTGCGTCGGTCTGCATAAAAAATCACATTTCTTCGATTTTAAGAACGGGAAACAGACTTAAAAACATCGCGATGATGGATTATATTCCGATTGATGACGTTGACCTTGCTTCAAAAAGCGAACCGGAAACCGATTGGATTGAAAAAGAGACCTTTTCCAACATGAAAAAGCGAATTTTTGAAGTTCTTTCGGAATTTGAACTGGAAGTTCTTAAGCTTTATCTCGGCGGTCTTTCCTATAGATCCATCGGCGAAAAACTCGGAAAATCCGAAAAATCCATCGGAAACGCGCTTTCCCGGGTAAGAAAAAAACTCCGGACGGAAATCGGGCCGGAAAATTAATTATTTTTGGTATGCGGTCTTAAAAGACTGGATATACGAATGCTCCGTGGCACCCCGGCAACATCTATTTCTTTCTATTTAGCGGTTGTTGAAAAACCAAGGGCAAATACATTTATTCAAAAAAAGAGGTAAAAACATGTACGAAGACAAAACCTTAGTTTGCAAAGAATGCGGAAAAGAATTTACTTTCACTGCAGGAGAACAGGAATTCTATGCAGAACGCGGATTTGTAAACGAACCCCAGCGTTGCAAAGATTGCCGTGATGCTCGCAAAAACAAAATCAAAACCCAGAAAGAAATGTACACCACCACTTGCGCAGCATGCGGATGCGAAGCAAAAGTTCCTTTCAAACCCAGAGAAGATCGCCCTGTTTACTGCAGCGAATGCTTCGCAAAAATGAAAAACGAAGAATAATTTCTGATATTTTTCAGTTAAATAAAAATCCCCGGCCGTTTGGCCGGGGATTTTTTGTTATCCGATAAATTCAAGTTTTTCAAAAGCTATTCCTTCAACAAAAGTAGAAGCGCCGTAAGCGAAAAGAATTTCGTCATAATCCGCTGCGGAAATTTTTGAAAGCAGTTTTTCATCCGCAAGATCAAGTTCCACAAAAGTTATTTTTCCGAAATTGGAAGAAAGGAAGGGAAGCCAGCTTTTTGCGCTTTCGTCGCCGAAAATAAGGATGGAACTTCTTTCGCCAAGGCTTTCGGCCGAAGTTATTTCCATAACCGGGGAAATTCCGCCGAAGACCATATCGGTCTTATCTTCGAAAGTTTCTTCGTTATAAACAAAAAGGCTTTCGGAAATTTTTATGGAACCGTTGTTTTCCCGGCGCTCAAGAATAACGCTTCCACCGTTATATTCATAAAGAGAAACAAAATCCGAAGAGGAATATTGCCTGAAAAAATCTGTTGCAAGGCTTCCGTAAAAACCGTGGGCGGCATAAGCTACGGAAAAAGTGTCCATCGGCGTTTGTTCAATTCCAAGTCTGCTGCAAAGTTCGCCGTAAATATAATATCCGCCAAGGGAAGTGGGAAGATTTTCCGTGTGGTAATAAATATATTCGCTCCTGTGGTCATAAAGAGTCTGGTAAATATCTGTGGTGCGAACTTTTCCGCCAAATTCCGAATACATGTTGTTGATCATGTTTCGCTGGTTATAAATATCTTTCCCGATGAAAGAGTCAAGTTCCTGCTGAAGGATAACCGAAGCGGTGGGAATAAGCATGAAATAAGGCTTTACCTGATTTTTTTCGGCGAAAGCAAGAACGTAGTTTTTGGCGGCGGAAAAAGTTCTTGAAGTGGGTTTTTCAATGTCAAGAAGAAGGCTGCCGTCGTTTCCGATATAAATATTATCAAAATGTCTTACGCCGGAAGAATATCGGACGGCATCCATAAGCCCGGAAAGTTTTTCGCGGAAGGGAATATTTTCGGAAAGGGAATTTTCAATTTTGTCAAGAAAATTTTCTCCGGAAGGAAGGCTTTCCGCGAAAAAAACATTTAAGAGCGCGGCCGTGCTCATGCTGAGCACCATTGTGATTATGATAAACGCTGCGAATTTTTTCATCGGCAAAACCTCCTTTCAAAAAACAAAAAATCAAAATCAGAGAAGCTCAGCGGTTATAAGAACCAGCAGAAAAGCGCTTTCCAAAACCGCAACAGCGCTGTAAAGAGCGGGTTTTTTCTTATAAAGATAATGTATGAGCATGCTGAACGCGCTTAACATGAAGAAACTTCCCGCAAGAAGAAGGAACACGTTCTGGGAAATGATATAAACGATTCCGTCGGTGGTCATGGGCGCGTTTATTCCGAACATAGCTTTGAAGGAATCGAAAATAAACCCGGTTTCGGAGTTGGAAAAAATCACCATGGAGAACATGGTTACCGCAAAGGTATAGGCTCTTGCGAAGAAATGCGGAAGTTTTTCAAGAAATCTTCCGAGGAAGAGCTCTTCGATGATTATGAATGCCGCGATATAAAGTCCCCAAAGGATGAAATTCATTTCAATTCCGAACCAGGTTCCGCAAAGCATGCAGATAAGAACGGTGTTTACAATAAACTGGGGGCGGGAATTTTTGTCGTTTCGAAGAACGTCATAAACGTAATGACGGAAAAATCCGGTTACAGTCATGTTGAATCTGTCGAGAAAATCCGAAACGGAAGGACTTTGGAAAGGAAAATAAAAGTTCTGGGGAAGATCCAGCCCAAAGCATCGGCCAAGGCCTCTTGCCATATCGCAAAAGCCCGAAAGATCGAAAAAGAGCATCATTGCGAAAACGAACATATCGAGCCAGACCCCGAAAACAGAAATTTCTTCGGAGTTGGAAGCAAGAAGTTTTTCATGAAGCTGAACAAGCGGAAGGGCAAGAACAACATATTTTGCAAGTCCGCGAATGATATAATAAAGTCCGTTTCCGGTTTCGGAAAGGGAAAATTTGTTATAATTCGGAAGAAATTTCAGGTCTTTTGCGCGAAGAAGAGGTCCGCGGAAAAGTTTTCCGAAAAACGCAAGGAAAACCGCAAAATCGAAGAAGGAATCAATGGGTTCGGTTTCATTTTTATAAAGATCAACAAAATATCCGATGGCGGTGAAAGAAACGACCATTGCCGCAAAGGGGGCAAATCTTCCGTAAATCTGATTGGAAACGGAAGAAACGATTATCACAGCCGCGTTGCAGACAAGAGCAAAAACGAAAATTGCCTTTTTTGTTTTCGGGTTTTCACGTTTTTTATACATAATTTTAGAAAGCATAAAAAGAAAAACCGCATCAGCTAAAATCAAAAGAAAATTTTCCGGTTGTGAAAGCGCAATAAACGCAAAAGAAACCGCGAAAAGAGAGATTTTTTTGAATTTCTGCGGGGTAAGGTTAAAAATTATAAGCGCCGCCGGCAGAAAAAGATATAGGAACGTAAGGCTGTTTATTTTCATTCGGGGCGCCTCCTTTCAGTTTTCCTTAATTTTTTCAATAACGGAAACAAGTTCCGCTTCGGTGGTGATTATCGGTAAAATTTCCGCAAGTGAATTTGCGGAAAGCATTTTTGGAAGAGAAAAATGTTCGCAGATTATTCTTCTTGTTTCGGAAGAATTTGCTTTTCCGGAAAGGCCGATTTCATAAAGAAAAGTTTTGCTGAAAGGTTCGGTCCTTTCGGAAATTCCGCTTTCCGGGTCGATTCCTGCTTTTTTAAAAGCGGAAAGAAGAACTTCGGTGGTCATTCCTTCTACCCCGATAAGATTTTCTTTTCCGGGTTTTGCTTTGCGTTTTTCCTTTCCGGAAACGTTCGGAATAAAAACGTTTTTTATGTTCGCTTTCGGAACAGCAGATGAAAGATAATGTCTTAAACGAAAACCGGCGGAATCCGAATCCGTAAGGATTATTATTCCGTTTTTCTCGGCAATTCTGCGGATAAGCGCAAGGCGGTCTTTGTTGTTGTAAATTCTGAATCCGCCAAGTTCGATTATGTTTGCGTCGAAAAGCGGCGCAAGGCGGATCTTATCATATTTTCCTTCAACAACAATGGTTTCCTTTATTTTAATACGTTTTTGTGAATTTTCCATGAAACCTCCGTTATTTAATGGAAAAAAGTTTTGCGACGGTTTCATCAAGAATGATGTCTGCGTCTCCGCCGGTGCTCTTCATTCGCTGTTCGGCGTCAAGAAGAGTATCAAGGCAGCAAAGAAGTGCTTCGGAAGAATATCTGCTCTGGGCGGTCATGGCGCGGTCGATGAGGAACTGGCGGGGTTTGGGGTAACTTTTCGGGAAATCCGCCGCAACGTCGAACTTTGTTTTTCCGGAAGAACGGGCGGATTTTGCCCTGAACATATCGATATACATTCCGGAAAGAATGTTGAGGATAAGCGGGGCGGATTCTCCCATTTCGCGAAGTTCCTGAAGAACGGCAAAAGCCCCGGTTTTGTCTTTTGCGGAAATTTTTGCGGAAAGGTCAAAAACTTTTGCGTCCGGGGTTGCGCAGGTCATAAGGTCGATATCCGCTTTTGAAATAATTCCGCTGCCCTTATATTCCGCAACCTTTCTTGCTTCGTTGATAAGAAGGGCGGAATCGTTTCCGCAGCGTTCGACCATATAGGAACAAAGGTCACGGTGGATGCTGCATTTATATTTTGCGCAGGTTTTTTCAATAATGGTGCAAAGTTCGGCGGTGGTGGGCGTTTCACAGTTTATAACGCCGCCGGAACATTTATCAACAAGTTTTTTAAGAGCTTCAACGCGGTTTTTCTTTCCGGTTTTGCTCTCGCTTTTCGCTTTGGAATCTTTTTTGGGTTCGGTTTCAACGGAATAGAAAGCGAAAACAAGAACGGTGGAACCGCCCATTTCCGAAACTTCGGTAACAAGCTGTTCGAATTTTTTAAATTCGTTTTCACCCATGCTTCCGAAAGGAAGATCTTCGCAGACAACGCATCTTCTTCCGCCGCCGAAAGTGATTTCAAAAGCGGCATCGCCGACGGTATCCGCAGAAACGTTTCCGGAAAAACGGTGGGTATCAAAACCGGTTCCGCCTTCGGTAGTAATGGAAACGATTTTGTTAAGAATGGTGCGCTTGCGCTGGTCGTCGCTGCCGCCGATAAAATAGCAGGGAAGGGGAACGCCAATTCGCAGATGGCGGCGAACTTCTTCCATATCTTTAAAAATCACCCGGCAGCACTTCCTTTCTTTAAATTTCCGTTAAAAGCGAAAAAGTTTATTTCGCCGTTTTTAAGGGTTATGATTTCATCTGTTCCGCTGTAATAGCCGCCCATTTCACGAAGAATGAGATAATCGCAACGGAGAACGGGAAAATCTTCGGGCGAAACTCCTTCAAGAATAATGATATCGGCGCGGCGGAATTTTGGTTCAATCTTCATTATATCACATTTTGAGAAAATGTATAGAACTCTTACACCGTTTATCTCAAAAGCGGCGGCATAATCCGGAAAAATTTTTACAAAATCGCTTTCGGAAAAGTAAAATTCTCCTTCGGAAATCTTTTCGGAAAATTCAAATCTTCCAAGGGAATCTTCGCCGCTTAAAAATGCTTTTTCAGGGTCTGCGGAATCAATGACCGAATATTCTGCGGAATCGGAAGAAGGGTTTAAACTTATGACGGTTTTGAAGCCGGAACTTGGGAAATCTATGTTATAAACGTCGGAGCCGGAAACCCCGTTTGTTATGAGCACGGAATTTTTATCTTTTGAGCACGAAATAGCAGTGCCGTGCTCAAGTGCGGAAATTTTGATTTCCGCAACGCCCGAAAAGAAAATCTGGTTGAGCAAAATTCCGAAAACAAGAACAAAAGCGGCCGCAAGAAGCGAATGTTTTAGGAAACGAAGGTTTTTAAGAACAATTATCGGAACAAGAATCAGAACCGCGGAGCCGAGTATCCAGATATAAAACCAGCTTTCCGAAGCATCGGCATAAAGAAAGGAAAAACCGGCAAAAAATTTTGCGACCATCAAAAGCAAAGTTTCGAAAACAGAAACAATAAAGGCCGTTCCGCCTGCGGCGAAACTTAAAAACGGAATAAATCCGAGCAAAACGGTGATAAGGCCGAAAACGATTATATATTGGGTAAGAAAACCCGCAAAAAGATTTGAAAAAGGCGAGGCAAGAGAAATTTTTCCGAAAACCGCCGCAGAAACCGGAAGAACGGAAAGAAAAGCAACGGTGCTTGCGGAAAAGGTTTCCGCAAAATATTTTACCAAATATTTCTCTTCCGCTTTAAGATGCTTGACGATAAATGCTTTAAGGTGCGGCGCAAAAATGAAAATTGCTCCGCAGGAGAAAACGGACATAAGGAAACCAGAATCGCAGGCGGCAAAAGGGTCGAAAAGAAGAACGGTTACAATTGCAATTCCAAGGTTTTCAATTGGTTTTGAACCGGAAAAGAAAATCTTCGAAAGATAGTGGAAGATAAGCATGAAACCGGAGCGGATTACCGACATTCCAAATCCGCAAAGTGCCATATAGAAAATTATAAAAACAATTATAAAACCCGATCTGGCATTTCTTTTTGTTTTCCCGAAAGGAAAAAGCCCGAAAAACTTTTCAAAAAGATTAACGATCACAGCCATGTGCATTCCCGAAACCGCAAGAATATGGCTCATTCCGCTTTTTCGGAAAGCTTCGGTAATTTCGTTTTCAAGTTCGCCTCGGGTCCCGATAAGTATCTGTTCGGTGAAAGGTGCTTTCCAATCCGGGAAAAATTTATAAATCACCGAAGAAACATTTTCACGGATAAAGTTTATGTAAAACCCGAAAGAAGAATTTTCTTTCCCGATAATTTCGATTGGCGAATTTGTGTAAGCATAAATTTTGATTTTTCCGGCACGGTTTTCAAGAACTTCGCTGAAATCGTTGGAATCGTAAACGGAAAAAGTTACGTTGCAGGAAACTTTATCATAAGGTTTTGCAAAGTTTTCGTTCCAACCGGAAACAAGAACTGTGATTTTTTGCGGCGAATCTTCAATATCCACCGAATCGGGTTTAATTTTAAAAACAGGGTTTCCACCTTTTGCCGAAATTTCGGTAACTGTTCCGGTAATTTCCGCGGAAGTTCCGTCAAGGGAAAGCGCCGGGTAAAAACCGAAAAAGAGGTTTGCGGCAACAAGGCCGAAACCTATTGCGG
>JAFOYK010000111.1 GCA_017424665.1 Oscillospiraceae bacterium | reverse complement strand
CTTGAATATACCGAAGCAGCCGGCGAAGCAGCTTTCTATGGCCCGAAACTCGATATCCAGGGCAAAAACGTTTACGGCAAGGAAGATACCCTTGTTACCATCCAGATCGATATGATGCTTGCACAGCGTTTCGGAATGACCTATATCGACCAGAACAACCAGGCGGTTTATCCTTATATCATCCACAGAACTTCTCTCGGATGCTATGAAAGAACCATCGCTCTCCTTATCGAGAAATACGGCGGCGCACTTCCTACCTGGCTTTCTCCCGAACAGGTCAGAATCCTCCCCATCACCGAGGATCAGAACGAATACGCAGAAGAAATCAAGAAGAAACTTCTTCGCTGCGGCTTCAGACCGGAAGTTGATTCCCGTTACGAAAAAATCGGTTTCAAAATCCGCGAAGCACAGCTTGAAAAAGTTCCCTATATGCTCGTAGTTGGCGCAAAAGAAATGGAAGAAGGCAAAGTTGCCGTTCGTTCCAGAAAAGAAGGCGACCTTGGCGCAATTGCTCTTGATGAATTCATTGCAAAACTTCATGACGAAGTTGACAACAAGGTTTGCAAATAAACAAATAACCACAATAAAAGAGGACGGCGATGCCGTCCTTTTTTATTGCAAGGAATTTGCCCCTCATCCGTCTTTTTTGCAATAAATTGCAAAAAAATCCACCTTCCCCCAAGGGAAGGCTTTTTAAAACGACACATTTTCCTTTTAAAATATACTGACATATTGAAGAACAAAAAATCTGTGGTATGATTGGAAAGATAGAAGGAAGTGGTTTTAATGATTATGATGATGATTTCCGCAATTGAAAACGATTTTCAGCGGGAATTTATTACTGACATATACATAAAATTTTATTCGACGATGCTTGCAAAGGCCCGCTCGCTTTCGGATAACCCCGAAGACGTGGAAGAAATTGTTCAGGACGTTTTCGCCGACCTTATAAGACGCGTTGATTCCGTTATGGCTGTTGAGAGAAAGAAACTTCCGGCATATCTTCTTTCCGCGGTCAAATTCAGCGTATATACAAGGAACAAAAAACAGAGCCGCAGGAATTTTTCCGAATTCGACAGCGAGGAAGTTGAGCTTTTAAAAGACGAAAACGCCATTCCGGAAGAACTTTATCTTAAAACCGAAGCGGTTGCGGAACTTCGCGCCGCCCTTGAAAAAATTCCGGAAAAATATAAAAACATTCTCGAATTCAAATACATACTCGGCCTTTCGGATTTTGAAATCGGCGAAAGATTCGGAATTTCCGAAAGCGCGGTTCGTTCCTGCCTTGCAAGAGCAAGAAGAAAGGCATATTCCGTTATGAAGGAGGGAAATTAGCATGTATAATCTTTCCGAAAAAGCAATTGCGGAAAAATATGAAGACCTTCTTTTTACAAAAGTTATGGCGCTTTATGCGGCGGAGGAAAGCGAAAAGATCCTTTCGGAAATTGAAAACGAAGAACCCGCCGACCCAAAGAACATTGAAAAAATCTATTCAAAAACCGAACGCCGCGAAAACTTTTCGACCCTTTGGAAAGTTTCCAAAAAACTAATCACCTTTGCGGCAATGGTTGTTTTAGTGGCTGTTGTTTCCCTTTCTTCTGTAGTTGTTGCTTCTGCGGAAGCGCGCGAAGCCGTTGCGGAAGCGATTTATCACCTTGTTTTAAGAAAGACCGACAGATATACGGAAGTCAGCATCGGAAACAGCACCGGTTTTATTGACCCGGAGATTTATGATTGGGAAGGCGCTTATGCGCCGACATATGTTCCCAAAGGTTTTGTCTGTACTGATAAACAAATTGGTACCATAAATAAAATGGTTACATATAGTTGTGACGAAAGATTTTTTATTTTTTCTCAGTCATCAGATAATACATTTGCTCGTATTGATACCGAAAATGCTGATACTGTTGAGAAATTCATAATCAATAACAGTGAAGCCATTATTGTTGAGAAAAATGGTTTTTGTGTAATTGCATGGAGAAGTGGGGATACTTTTCTATCTCTTCAAGGTATTATAGAAGCAGAAGAACTCATCAAAATTGCCGAAGGCATCAAACCCCTTGGCAAAACCAAAACCGAAGAATATGAATTTGTTGACCTGGAAATTTATACTTGGGACAACGCTTACGGGATGACTTATGTTCCGGAAAACTTCATTTTTATCAATTCCGATGATTTAGGTTCTTCACAGTTCCTCAATTATCGCAATGGTGAAAAAGTTCTTTCTTTTATTCAATCAACTGATACTTCAAGTTTTGTTGATTCAGAAAATGCAGCTTCAATCAAAAATATAATAATCGGCACAAGCGAAGCATTGCTTATAACAAAAAGTGATTGGTCTTGCATTTCGTGGACATTAGGTAATAAACTTCTTCAGCTCAGTGGAAATGTTTCCACCGAAGAAATAATCAAAATCGCCGAAGGCATCAAACCCCTTGGCAAAACCGAAACCGAAGAACCCGCAGAAGAATCCGAATTTATTGACGAGGACGTTTTTTATTGGAACGGCGCTTACGCGCCGACCTATATTCCGGAAGGTTTTGAAATCACCTCAAAAGATTATTTAAATGACACATGCGCAATAACCTATTCCAAAGGCGGCGAATCTTTTGTAATTTATCAGATAACAGGTTCCGCAACCATAAGTGTTGATACTGAAAACGCGGATATTTCCAAAGAAATAAAAATCAACAACAGCTCCGGTCTTTATGTGGTCAAAGACAACAACTGCTCAATTTCCTGGAACGAAGGCAAAACTTTGCTTTGGCTTACCGGCGAAGTTGACGAAAAGGAACTTTTAAAGGTTGCTGAAGGCATGAAATTTACCGGAGAAAACAAAGTTCCTAAGGAATATCCCTTTTTCGACCCGGAAAATTATGATTGGGAAGGTGCTTTTGCGCCAACCTTTGTTCCGGAAGGTTTTGTTTTTTACGATATGCAAAAAGGCGAAAACGTAAAACTTGCGACATATACTTTCGAAGACAGTTATTTTTATTTTACCCAGACCAAAAACCTTTCTTATGCAAGAATCGACACCGAAGATGCCGAAATTGACACAAAAGGATTTATCGGAAACAGCGAGGCTCTTTTTGTTCACGAAAAAGGCTTCTCATCCGTTGTCTGGTCCGTTGGCGACACATATTTTTCCGTTGAAGGCATGATCTCACTTTAGGATGCCGTTAAAAGTGCGCAACACATCAGACCGATAAACTAAAACAAAAAGGGCGGAATTTCCGCCCTTTTTTCGCTAAAAAGCCCCCCTTGCCTAAAGGGGGGAGG
>JAFOYK010000144.1 GCA_017424665.1 Oscillospiraceae bacterium | reverse complement strand
ACAGCAACCGTATCATAAGTTGAATAATTAAGCTTAGAAGGTCTTGTAAGCTCAAGCTGAGTAAGAAGGAAGCTTGGGTCGATGTTTTCCGTCAGATACTGGATAAGAGCATCTGTGGACTGCTTTGGGTTTTTCTTAAGCGCTGTAAGAGAATCGAAAACGCTTCCTTTAAATCCGCTGAGTTTTTCCGCAGAAATTACCTGGTCGGAAAGTTCGGAAGGGTCGCTCCAGCCTTTTTCATCGGTGCAGGCTTTTGTTGCGAACTGGAAAACATAAAGCGGAACTTTTTCCGCAACAACTCCGTTCCACCATTCCATATAGTCGGTGAATTTAGCAGCTTTGTTTGTGGTTGCATAGGTTCCTTTTACCGCAACAAAATCCGCAAAACCTTCGTCAATAAATTTTTTGGTGTTTGCAAAACCGTCAACAAAGCTTTCATAAACAGCTTCGGTGTCGCTTCCGTCCTCGATAGTTACGCTGTTTGCCCAGACGGAATCCACCGCAAGACCAACGGCAATTCCCGGATTTTCTTTCTTAATAGCCTTATAAGCGGTCAAAACGGCCGCTTCAACGTTGGAACGAAGATAGTTTTCATAACCCATTCCTCCGCCGAATTTAGTATAGTCATCATAAACTGCTCCGGCGGATTCAACGGTATATGTATTGAGCATGATTCCGTCAACATCATATTTTCCGAGAGCGGAAGCGCTTTCGGAAATTTGAGAAAGCTGTTCGCTTCCGAGCACGAAAGAAGTTTCAGTTTTTCCGTCCACGCTTGTTTTGAGCACGTCAAAAATCAAGTATGCAAAAAGGCCTTCGGCTTTTGCTTTTTCAATGCCGTATCCGAGCATATCGATGCTCACTTTTGTTTGCGGCATTTTTTCGGAACTGTAAATAACAGTTTCGCCGAAAGTTGTTTCGAAAAAGATGGTGTTTGCAGAAAGGGCTTTCGCGTCCGCAATGGCGGTGTCGATGGATTTTTTGATACCATCGGCGCTCATTCCCTCTTCTGTGCAATAATCCACACCCGGAACAAGAGTTATGGCCATCATTCTTTCCGGTGCGCGGTAAACGATAGGGCCTTCAACAACGTTTTCAATCTGCGGATCATTTTCTTCCGGTTCGATGGGGTCTATCACAACGCCGCTGAATTCAGGATTTTCTTCCGGCGAAATCTCTTCTTCCGAAGAAGACGATTCGGAATCCGGCTCTTCAAACCCTCCGAGAATCTTTTCTATTCCGGGAAGACCGCTTTGAAAAGCCGCAAAAACCGCTATTCCGCCAATGACCAGAACAAGGCTTAAACTTAAAACCGCTGTCATCAGCTTTTTGTTCAAAAAGAATTTTTTCATAAAGTTTTTTCCGTCCTTTTTATAAGGTTTCCCGTAAATTACATAATTTCCAAAAGATTTTCGCGTTCCGCTCTGACAGCCGCTTTAACTCCGGAAGCGGGGTTATAAACCGAATCATAACGGTAAAGCGCAAAACCGGAGTATCTGTTTTCGTTTCTTGCAGCGGCAACCTGCCTTGCAAGAATATCATTATTATTTATCCACTCTTTTTTGCCGCTGTCTCCGGCGTAAGTATCTTCCGCACCGGCTTTATAAGCCGCAAGACCGACAATAAGTTCAACGTCCTTTCTTGTGATCATGCTGCTGAACTCATCAAGAACGCCAAGATAAGGTCTTGATTTGTTGTTGAATCCGAAATATATCTGCGGGCAGATATAATCAACATATCCTTTGCTGGTTACCCAGGTGTAAACGTCGCAATAAAGTGTGTTATAGTTTTGGTCCATGTTTCCCGCAGGGCTTACGCCAAATCTGCAGGAACTGTCTATAGCCTTTATTGCGGAATAAACTTCTTTAATAAGGATATTTACGTTCTGGCGGCGCCAGGAAGCAAGTTTAAGGTTTCCTCCGCCGGATTTATATTCATTGTAATAAGCCTTATCGAAAGATTCCGAAGTGGTCGGATAAAAATAATCGTCAAAATGAATTCCGTCAACGTCATAGTTTCTTACAATTTCCTCAACGCCGGAAACAATAAGCTCGATAACGTCTTCGTCTGCCGGATTATAATAAATTCCGTTATCAAGAACGATTACTTTCCCGGTATCGAGCCATTCATAAGCCGGGCTGGATCTTGCGATTTTTGAAGTGTTGGAAGTTCCTTTTATTCTGTAAGGGTTTATCCATGCTTCGATTTTAAGGCCGGCGGAATGTGCTTCGTTTACCATTATTTTAAGAGGGTCATATCCCGGGTCTTTTCCTTCCGTTCCGGTGCAATAAACCGACCAGGGGAAAATATCCGAATCATACATTGCGTCGCTGTGTGAACGAACATGAACGAAAACCGTGTTGAAACCGTCGTTCGCAAGATTTCCGAACATGGTTTTTATATTGGAAGTGAACTGACTTTTGGATTTCCCTTGCATTATGGACTGATATTCAAGATAAGATATCCATACCGCTTTTGTTTCGCCGGAAGGAGCATATGTATTCTGCACCGGTTTCTCTTCTTCCGAAGAAGAACTTTCGGAAGAAGATTCGGATACAGAAGAACTTTCCGAAGATGAAAGAGAAGAACTTTCGGAAGAAACAGAACTCTCAGAGGAGCTGCTTGTTTCTGTTTTTGAAGAAGACGAAGAAGAACTGCTTTCAGCTTTGCTTTCGGAAGAACTTTCCGAAGAACTTTCACTTTCTGAAGATTCAGTTACAGACGAACTTTCGCTGCTACCTGGGGTTATTTCTATTGTTTCCGAACTGCTTTCCGAAGAAAGATTTCCGAGAACGGCCTCGTTTTCAATTATTTCAGGTTCCTCGCTTACGGAACAACCCGCAACACCGATAATCATCAGTAACGAAAGCAGAATGCAAAATATTTTCTTCATCATCTTCCCCCTTTCCGGTTTCGTTTATTATAAAAAATATTTTTTGATATAACAATGTTTTATTCCAAAACGGAAATTTATTTCATAACAACGTTTTCCTCGCCAAGAATTTTGGCAAGGCGTTTAGGAACGTATCCGTTTTCAACCGTTGCGTCGACCCATAGTTTTGTCGGCGCTTTTACGGTTTTCTTTGTATCTGCAAAATGGATATAAAGCGGAGTAAGGCCTTCAAAAACCGCAAGGAAATCCATCGCTTTTTTATATTCAGCAGAATCCTCCGAGGGAACACGGATGAAAAGACCGCTTACGGAAGATTTTTGCTGAACCGGAGCGGGGTTATTTACCGGAGCGGGCTCAGGTCTTTGCTGCAAAGCGGGTTTGCGCTGATATCCTAAATTCTGAGCAAAAGGAATTCTCTGAGCTTCCTCAACGGTAAGGAACCTTTCCGCAACAAGCTTGGTTTCTTCATCTTCACGGGAAGAAACCCTTGCTTCAACAACAACTGCTTCGTTTACGTTGATTATTCCGCCGCTTTCCTGAAGGATTCTTGGGAAAACAAGTGCTTCAAGGCTTCCGGTGGTATCTTCGAGTGTTACGAAAGCCATAACGTCGTTGCTCTTTGTGGTTTTCATCTTTTTGCTGAGAACGATTCCGCAAAGACGAACCCTTTTATCTCCATCATCTGCATTGATTCTCTTGATATCGAGCACTTTGCTGGCACCGATTTTTTCAAGAATATCGTTATATTCGTTCATCGGATGTCCGGAAAGATAAAGACCGGTCGTTTCCTTTTCCATATTAAGAAGCTCTCGGAGAGAATATTCAGAAACACGCGGAAGATTATCCTCTTCGTCGTGCTGTTCTTCAAAACCTCCGAAAAGGCTCATCTGGCCGGAAACGTTTGCTTTCTTTTCAGCATCAATTGAAGAAAGGATGGATTCATATCCGGAAAGCATCTGGCGGCGGTTTACGCTGAAAGAATCCAGCGCGCCGCATTTTATAAGGCTTTCAAGTGTTCTTTTGTTAAGTTCACGGCCGTATGCGCGCTTGCAGAAGTCTGTAAAGCCTTTATACTTGCCATTCATCTGGCGTTCGGAAATAATGTCGCGGATAATTCCTCGGCCAAGGTTTTTTACCGCAAGAAGTCCGAAACGGACTCCCTCGCCATCCCAAATGAATCCGCTTTCGGATTTGTTTACGTCCGGGCCGAGAACCTTAAGCCCCATTTTCTGGCATTCGCCGATATATTCTATGACTTTATCGGTGTTATCAAGAACAGAGCTTAACTGTGCCGCCATATATTCACCCGGGAAATGGCATTTAAGATATGCGGTACGGTAAGCAACGGTTGCGTAAGCAGCCGCATGGGATTTGTTGAACGCATAGGACGCAAAGGAGCTCATTTCATCAAAAATCTCGTTTGCGATTTTTTCCGGAACTCCGTTTCTTACTGCACCGGGAAGTTCCAAATTTCCGTTTTCGTCAACTTTTCCGTGGACGAAATATTCTCTTTCCTGCGCCATAACATCGAGTTTTTTCTTACTCATTGCACGGCATACAAGGTCTGCCCTTCCGTAGGAATATCCCGCAGGTTTACGGACAATTTCCATAACCTGTTCCTGATAGACGATGCATCCGTATGTAACATCGAGAATCGGTTTAAGAAGCGGAGTTTTGTAAGTAACTTT
>JAFOYK010000022.1 GCA_017424665.1 Oscillospiraceae bacterium | reverse complement strand
TTATCCCTCTTTCGTCTTTTTTGCAACAAGTTGCAAAAAATCCACCTTCCCCTCTGGGAAGGTTAAGCAGCAAAAAACCGCATGAGCATGCGGTTTAAACAAAAAAGAGCACGGAGGGTGGGCTCCGTGCTCAATTTTTTTTACATTCCTCTGCGGTCGATAAAATCCATCGCTTTTGCGATAAGGTTTTTGTCGTTGCGGAAGGTAACGGCTTCGTAAGCCGCGTGGATCTCCATCCACTGAAGTTCGGAAACTTCTTCTTCCTGGGGGTGAAGGGTGGATTCGTTAAGGGTGAATCCGATGAAATAAATGACCTGTTTTTTAACGTTGGGCTTGGGCGAATATTCAACAGCTTCGCGGAAACCTTCGCGAAGGAAAACGCGAAGACCGGTTTCTTCACGAATTTCGCGAAGAGCGGTTTCCATTTCGGTTTCGCCGGCTTCCATATGGCCTTTCGGGAAGGACCAATGGCCGCCGCAGCGATGTTTGAGCAAAAGGATATGGGTTTCGCCGTCATGTTCAGCGTAAATAAGGCCACCACAGGATTTTTCGTGCTTCATTTTTCACATTCTCCTATTTTGGCAAAACTTTCACTAACTACAATAATATCACCTTTGGGCAAGTTCTTCAAGTGTAAATCTTACAAAAAACCGCGAAAACCGAAATATTTACAAAGTTTTTAATAATAAAGATTGTTTATGCAAAGGGGAATGTGATATAATCTTTTTCGGAAAAATAAAAGAAAAAGGAGACCCCTTGAAATGAAAAAACTTATCGCATTGTTTCTTGCTTTAATAATGCTTCTTTCCTTCGCCGCCTGCAGCGAAGGCGGTGAAAAAGCCGAAACCGAAGTTGTAAAAATAACCCCCGAAAGAGGAACCGTTTCCGAAGGGGTTTATGAAAACGAAACATTCGGCGTTTCTTTCGAATTCGGCGAAGGCTGGTATATTCTTTCCGATGAAGAAATTGCGACCGCAATGGGCGTTGCCGCCGAAGAAATTTACGGCGAAGGCGCCGAAATAACCGGCGATTACATCTATGATTTTTACGGAGTTAAAAACGAAACCAACGCAACCGTTTCCATAAACTATGAGGATCTCGGAACCATCGGAACAATGACCGACGCAAACTATTACCTTGAAACCGTTATGACAAACCTTATTGCAAACGGCGCCGATTCCGGAATCGTTGACGCAATTATCTCCAACGTGACCCTTGGCGAAAAAGAAGTTCCCTGCCTTCATATTGTTTTTGAATTTGGCGGAAGCAAAATTTATCAGAAACTCATCGTTTCCCAAACCGGAACCTGGATGTCCACCGTTACCGTTGCAAGCCTTTCCGAAGACGAACTTTCCGAACTTGTCGGCAAAGTAAGCTTTAAATAAACCGAAAAAATAAAAAGACGGAAGCAACGCTTCCGTCTTTTTTTGTTATTTGTTTATAACTTTGAATTTCTTTGTTTCCATGTTGAAAACGCCTTCAAAACAAACTCCGCCTCTGTCGCCAAAAGCGATAACGGTAAGTTCCTCTTCGGAATATCTCATCTCAACATTACAAATTCCAAAAGAACCCGCAAGAATTCCGCAGCCTGTGTCATAACTTTCAAGAAGGTTTCCCTCGGAATCCAGGAATCCGATTTTATAGTTGCAATTTTGGGCAACATCTGCGCCTCCCCATTGGATTTCGCTTTCGTATTCATAATAAACCACGATGTAGCTGAAATCCTCCGGATTTCTGCGGAAAGTTAAAAGTCCGCGGCCGCTGTCGTTTTCTTTGTTATATCCAAGAGGAAAATTTTTGTTTATATCGAACTTGATTTCAAGGGTTTTTGGGTCGATGATCTTAAGTTCGGAAAGAGAATAGCTATATATATCGTTGTTCTTTAAAAAGCCTACCTCGCCGTAGCCGCCATACATTCCGCCTTTTTCACCGAGATAAAAATGCTTTTTTGTCTCGTTTTCTCTTATTGCAACGTGGCATCCGATAATATCCCCGGCGCCGTTGAATCCAAAGGAATAAATAGTATATTTACCGTCTGCGCTTCTTATGGGGGCTGAATCTTCGCTCATGTTCATTTCCGTGGGTTTATATTCAAGTTTATGGGTCTGGTTTTTAAAATCCAGGGTGAGTTCCATTGCGAAATAGGGAAAGCGGAAAATCGCAACGTCGCCTTTTACAATAAGGGCGGGCTTTTCTTCGGTTCCGGAATAGTTCGGGTCGCAAAAATCCGGTTCGGAGAAAATCATGGAGTTTACGGCTTTTCCGTTTTCATAAAGAACAGCAAGATAGCCGCCTGGGATATCAATATCCTGTTTAGGGCTTGTGTAAGCCATTTCAAGGCGGTAAATTCCGTTTTCGGCCGTAACAAGGTCGCCGCTTTCTTCCCAAACAATTCCGTTTTCAAGGTTTATGTTTTCATATCCAAGGCGCAAAAAACTTTCGCCGTTATATTCAAAACAGGAGGAATTTCTGAAGAAGAAAGGAACCTTTTTTTCGCCGGAAGATGCCGTTCCCCGAAGAACGGTAAAACCGGACTCGGTTATTCCTTTCCCGTTAAAAACGAGAATACTCGTTATGGCTTCTTCGGTTTGGAAAGGATTCATTGGTGTTACGAAAAGAACGATTTCACCGTTTTTTTCGTTTATTCCGGCGCCGTTTACCCAAAGGTTTTCTTTTTCAAAATCCGGAAATTCCGGCGCAAAATCCCAAAGTTCAAGGGTTTCGGTGTTAAAGAAAACAGCCTTTCCGTTTCCGCAGAAAACGGCGGTTTTTTCGTCCGGGAACAAAACAGTTCCATAATAAATTTTTCCGTTAAATGCATAAATTCCGCT
>JAFOYK010000159.1 GCA_017424665.1 Oscillospiraceae bacterium | reverse complement strand
AGAAGAAAAAACAACCGCAACGTCCGTCTGGAATTCCTATGAAAAAGAGGGAAAATGGAAGGAAAATATTATAAAAACCGATTCCGGTAAGGAGATTTATTTTATCCATAACAATCCGGAAGAAGGTTTCTGCTCAAGCGCAAAAGCCTTTTGGACCGAAGACGGAATTGGTTACGAAGCATATGCCGCAATGGCCTACGACTGGGAACACAAAGGCAAAGCGGCAAAATATCTTAAACCTTTCGTCGAAGATATCGAATAATTTGCTACAAAACGTAATAATATTGCAAATTTCTACAAAATGTAAATAAAAAAGTAGGGCGGGGGCTTGCTCCCGCCGCTTTTTTTATTCCATCTCAAATTCGTTCTCTGCCTCAAGCCGGGTCATGTGTTCGTCATAAGCTTTAAGAACTGAATCTTCAAGAAGTTTTCTCGCTTCAGGAGTAATGGGGTGAACAACGTCCCGGAAAATTCCGCTTTCGTCTTTTCTGCTTGGCATTGCAACAAAAAGCCGTTCCGGTCCGGAAATTACTTTTAAATCATGCACCGCAAGGTCATGGTCAATTGTTACCGAAACAAGGGCGCGAAGTCTTTCGTTTTCATAAATTTTTCTGATTCTGATATCCGTGATGTTCATTTTAAAAATCCTCCAAAAATGTTTTCGGTAAAAATATTGGAGGATTTTTCGGTTTTATTCACCGAAAATAAAAAAACTGTTTCTTTTTTTACCGATTGGTTGTATAATATATAAGGATTATTCTGCGGTATTGCCGCAAAAAACTGTGAAGGAGTGAAAACCGTTGACAGTTGATGAAAACATTCTTAAAGGAAAAAAACACCTTCATTTTATCGGAATCGGCGGTTCGGGAATGTTCCCGATGGTCCAGATTCTTCATAACGAAGGGTTTTACATAACAGGTTCCGACAACAACGAAACCGAAACCACCAAAATTGAACGCAAAATGGGAATAGAAGTTATCTTCGGCCAGAAAGCGGAAAATATCGAAGGGGCAGACCTTATCGTATATACCGCCGCAATAATGGCGGATAACCCCGAACTTATCGCCGCAAAAGCTTCCGGCGTTCCCTGCCTTGAAAGAAGCGAGATGCTCGGCGTTCTTTCCCGCCGCTACAGCAAGGCTCTTTGCGTTGCCGGAACCCACGGAAAAACCACCACCAGCGGAATGATCGCCCAGGTTCTTCTTGAAGGCGGATTCGACCCAAGCGCATTCATCGGCGGAAAAGTCAAAGCCCTCGGCGGAAGCGGAAGAGCGGGAAAAAGCGATATTTTTGTAGTTGAAGCCTGCGAATTTGTGGATACCTTCCTCAAGCTTTCCAACGATATTTCCGTAATCCTCAACATCGACAACGACCACCTCGATTATTTCGGAACTATCGAAGGCGCAATCAAATCCTTCCGTAAATTTGCGGAAAACAGCACCGGCGCTCTTATAGTCAACGGCGACGACGAAAATACCATGAAGGCTGTTGAGAGACTTGATAAGGAAATAATCACCTTCGGCTGGAGCGAAAAAAACGATTATTGGGCAAAGGACATTCATAAACTCGGCGGAGCAAAATCCGGCTATACCCTTATGCATAAGGGCGAGCCCATTGCCGAAATTGAACTTTCCATTCCCGGAAAGCACAATATCCTTAACTCTCTTGCCTGCGCCGCCGCCTGCATCTATGTCGGAATGGAACCGGAGCAGGTTGCCGAACATATCGACAAATTCCCCGGAGCGGGAAGACGTTTTGAAATCCTCGGCGAAGTTAACGGAGTCACCATTGCGGATGACTATGCGCACCATCCTACGGAGCTTGAAGCAACTCTTCGCGCGGCCAAGGAAATGGATTTCGGTGAAGTATGGGCGGTTTTCCAGCCCTTTACCTATTCCAGAACGGCACTTCTGATGGACGATTTCGCAAAGGCACTTTCCGTTGCGGACCATGTTGTTATGAGCGAAATTATGGGCAGCCGCGAAAAGAACACCTATAACGTATATACCGCCGATCTTGCCGCAAAGATCCCCGGCAGCGTTTGGTTCAACACCTTTGAGGAAATGGCTGAGCACACCCTTGCGAACGCAAAACCCGGCGACCTTGTAATAACCCTTGGCTGCGGCGACGTTTATAAATGCGCCTATATCATGGCCGGCATAAAATAAGGAGGATTTAAAAATGAAACCTATTCCGAGACTTGCGGACGATATGAGAATATATCTCGCTACCGAAAAAATGGAAAACCAGGAGATTTTGGAAACCCTTCTTGAAAGCCGCGAAGATTCCGAAGCAACTCTTATGTCCGCCCGCCAGAAGGTAAGCGACGTTTTCGTAAGTTACATTCTCCCCGCCGAAAAAGGCGCAAGAAGCAAGAAACTTGACCACGACGGATTCCTTGCTCTTCTTCTTGAACTTACCGCAAAATACCCCAAAGAATGGCGCGAACTTCGCGATAAATATGAAGCGGACGGAATCACAAAACATTCCGAACGCCTTAATGCGATGATCGATAAATACGAAGAACTTGCGACCGTTTTT
>JAFOYK010000183.1 GCA_017424665.1 Oscillospiraceae bacterium | reverse complement strand
CCGCTGTAAGCCGGGCATTTCCAGCCGTGGTCGTTTGCGGGAACAACGTCCTGGTGTCCCATGAAAAGAATAGGTCTTCTGGAAGGGTCGGTTCCCTGCCATTTAAAAAGCAAAGTTCCGTTAAGAACGGTTTTTTCAAAGGTTTTGTGAACGTTCGGGAAAAGTTCTTCCAAAACTTCGTGATATTTATAAAACTGGGAAAGGTCCTCGTCCTCGTTTTTGGAAACGGTTGGAACTCTTACCATATCGCCGAGTTTTTTTGCGGCGGTTTCAATTTCCTCTTCTGAAATTTTGGTTTTGCATTCGCCGATGGCCGGCGCTTTTATCATAAGGGTGCGAATAACGGCGATTCCGAGAAGGACCGCAATTATTCCGAGGATTCCGAAAATTATATACTGCATTTTTATCCTCCTTTATTCTTCGCCTTTCTGGATTTTTCTCATTTCAGCCATTTCTTTTTCAATGGGGTGGAAGAAAGCTATAACAAGCATGATTGCCGCGAAAATCATCGGAACCCAGCCGAGAAGAGCGCAGATGGTTTCGTTTGCGCTTTCGGGCTGAACGGGAAGGTCGGCGTTGAATCCGGCTGCGCCGAGAGCGGCGGTCATTCCAAGGTTAACGGCGGCTTTGGAAAGTTTTGCCGCAAGGTTATCGCAGGTGGAAACAAGGCTGTCGATTCTTCTTCCGCTTCTGAATTCGATAAGGTCGGAAAGGTTGTTGCGGTTGGTGTTGAAAAGAACAAAAGCAAAAGCCATGGCAACCGCAACGGTGATTCCGTTGATGTAAATGGTGACTATGGAATAGGGGTTGATGAGGAACGGAATTTTACCCACAAGGTAAATTGCCGCGCCGAGGATCATGGTGTTTCTTCTTCCAATCTTCTTATCAACGGGAATGCAAAGAACCGTTCCGATAACGGAAGTTGCAAGGAAAACCGCCATAATGGGTGTTGCGGAAGAAGCGGAACCGAGGATATAGGTTGCGTAATAGTTTACGTTGCTCATGATGAGAAGGTTCAGGATTCCGTAAACGATTATATAAAGGGCGTTCATGACCCAGCTTTTGCAGGAAAGGAGCATTCTGAAAACTTCGACTATTCCGAGCTTGGAATCGTCTTCCTCTTCCTGCTGGATTCTTTCTTTGGTGGTGAAATAGTGGGCAAAGCTTCCGATGATGCAGATAGCGCCCATAACCGCCGCGGCATAAACAAATGCCGTCTGGCCGGCTTCGTTTGCCATAACGTTTCCGTTTGCGTCAAGACCGCCGAAAAGGTCGAGAAGAGGATAAAGCGTAACGCCGCCGATTCCGCTGCCGACGCATCCGCCAAGGTTACGGGCAACGTTTATGGCTCTTCTGTCGGAATCGCGGTTGGTTGCAAGGCCGCCCATGCTGTTATAAGGAATTGCGGCAAAGGTGTTGAAAAGTTCGAAAAGGAAATATATAGCTATGGCTATTGCAAGCTTCATTCCGTAGGCAACGTCGAAACAGGTGAACATCAGAACAACGGTCACCGCCCAGGGAACAGCACACCAAAGGGCAAAGGGGCGGCATTTTTCGCCGTTTTTGAAGGTGTGATTAACTGCCCAATAGCCGACAAGCGGATCGTTCACCGCGTCCCAGACAATTCCGAGGGCGGTTATCATTCCGGCGTGCTCAATTTTAATTCCCATTACGTTGGTAAGGAAAAAGAGATAGAAAAGATCCTTAAAGTTAAAAACAACGTTGCTGGCGGTGGAAAAAGTTCCGAAACCGAATTTTTCCGCCCAGCCTATTTTAGGCGTTTCGATATATTTGCTCTCTGTTTTCATGGCAAATCCCCGTTTCTTTAATACTTTAATTCGTTAAAGCCATTATATCATATATAGTTTAAAATTACAACATTTTAAAAAGAGTTTTTTCGTGCTCAAAGCGGCAAAAGCCCGTGCTCATTTTGAGCACGGGCTTTTGTTTTTAGCATCAACCAATATGAGAAATCAGTCTCTGAAAGGATCTTTGCCTTTATAAGTGGTGTGAAGAAGTTCGTGTGCCTTATGGGAATTGGGCTCGCCAAGGAATTCTTCATAAAGTTTCTGGATCTGGGTGTTTTTGTGGCTTTGGCGGAGAACGTTTCTCTGGTCTTCGGAATAAAGTGCGGAAGCACGTTTCTGAAGATAAGTATCGAGAATATCATGGTCTTCATTGGGAAGGAAAACAGGGCGAACGTAAGGCTGGCCGCCGCCGTTGATGCAGCCGCCGGGGCATCCCATGATTTCGATGAACTGATAAGGGCTTTCGCCTTTTCTGATCTGGTCCATAAGAACTTTTGCGTTCTTCATTCCGTGTGCAACAGCGAAACGGAGGATCTGGCCGTTGATTTCGATCTGGGATTCTTTGATGCCGTCAAATCCGCGGACGGAAGTGAAAGCGATGGCGCCGTGTTCCTTGCCGGTGAGAACGTGGTAAACGGTTCTGAGAGCCGCTTCCATAACGCCGCCGGTTACGCCGAAGATTACGCCTGCGCCGGAAGCTTCGCCCATGATATCCTGATCGAAGTTTTCATCCGGAAGTTTGTTGAAAACAATACCGCTTCTGCGGATCATATCGGCAAGTTCGCGAACGGTGAGAACTGCGTCGACGTCTTTAAGGCCTTCTGCGTTGACCATTTCGGGTCTTTCTTTTTCAAATTTCTTTGCGGTGCAGGGCATGATGGAAACAACGAAAATATCTTTGGGGTTGATTCCGTGTTTTTCGGCATAATAGCTCTTGATGATTGCGCCCTGCATCTGGTGAGGAGATTTGCAGGAAGAAAGATGGTCAAGCTGGTCTGCGTAATAGGTTTCGCAATAGTTTACCCAGCCGGGGGAACAGGAAGTGATCATCGGAAGAGTTCCGCCGTTTTTCATTCTGTTGAGAAGTTCGGTTCCTTCTTCCATAATGGTAAGGTCTGCGCCGAAGTCGGTGTCGTAAACTTTTTCGAAACCGAGTCTTCTGAGAGCGGCAACCATTTTTCCGGTGACGGGGGTACCGATGGGCATTCCGAATTCTTCGCCGAGAGTTGCGCGGACTGCCGGAGCGGTCTGTACGATTACGTGGCGGCCGAGAGCCATTGCTTCATCGACTTTTTCGATTTCGGATTTAAGCATAAGAGCGCCGGTGGGGCAAACGGAAACGCACTGGCCGCAAAGGATGCAGGGAGATTTATCGAAAGATCTGTTTCCTGCAGGGCCGACTATTGCGTTGAATCCGCGGTTTTCAAAACCGAGAACGCCGTTTCCGTGTGCGTTTTTACATCTTGCAATGCAGCGTCCGCAAAGGATGCATTTGCTGGTATCGCGGACGATGGAAGGGTTAAGTTCATCAACGGTTACCGGGGTCTGGGAACCTTTGAACATTTCGGGTCTTGCGCCGGTGAGTTTTGCAACGTGGAGAAGTTCGCATTTTCCGTTTTTGTCGCACTGCTGGCAGTTTACGGAATGGTTGGAAAGAAGAAGTTCAACGGAAGTTCTTCTTGCGGCGGTTGCTTTCGGGGAGGAAATGCTGATTTCCATTCCTTCGAAAACGGGGAAAACGCAGGAAGCAACAAGGCTTCTCATTCCTTTAACTTCAACAAGGCAGACACGGCAGGAACCCTGGTTGCATTCGCCGTGGTTGAAATCGCAAAGAGAAGGAATTTCATATCCGCAAGCTCTTGCCGCATCAATGGTGGTAAGGCCTTCTTCAACCTGGTAAGGATGGCCTTCGATTTTGATATTGATTAAGCTCATTTTCTATGCCCCCCTTACTGTTCTTTGGAAATTGCGCCGAATTTGCAGGAAGAAATGCAGAGTCCGCATCTTACGCAAACATCGGGGTCGATAACGAAGTTGGTTTTTCCGACAATACCGGAAATTGCGCCAACGGGGCATTTTTTCGCGCAAAGGCTGCAGCGTTTGCATTTTTCCGCATCGATGGAATAAATGGTGAGGTTTTTGCAAACATGTGCGGGGCAGTGTTTATCCTGAATATGCGCAAGATATTCGTCATAGAAGGAAGCAAGAGTGGAGATGACCGGGTTTGCGGCGCTCTGTCCAAGGGAGCAAAGGGAGTTGCTCTGGCAGGCGTTGCCGATGGTTTCAAGGTCTTCAAGATCCTGCATGGTTGCTTCGCCTTCGGTGATTTTGGTAAGGATTTCGAGCATTCTCTTGGTGCCGATTCGGCAGGGAGAACATTTTCCGCAGGATTCGTCGCAGATGAATTCCATATAGAATTTTGCAACGTCGACCATGCAGTTGTCTTCGTCCATAACGATTGCGCCGCCGGAACCCATCATGGAACCGAGAGCAACAAGGTTATCGAAGTCGATGGAAACGTCAAGTTCGTCCGCGGTGATGCAGCCGCCGGAAGGACCGCCGGTCTGGATTGCTTTGAATTTTTTATCGTTCGGAATTCCGCCGCCGATATCGTAAACAAGTTCACGAAGGGTGGTACCCATGGGAACTTCAACAAGGCCGACGTTGTTTACTTTGCCGCCAAGAGCGAAAACTTTGGTTCCTTTGGAACCGGTGGTGCCGTATTTGGTGAATTCCTCCACGCCGTTTCTGAGGATATAAGGAACGGTTGCAAGGGTTTCAACGTTGTTAACAATGGTGGGTTTATCCCAAAGGCCGCGAACCGCCGGGAAAGGAGGACGGGGTCTGGGCATGCCGCGAAGTCCCTGGATGGAATGGAGAAGTGCGGTTTCTTCGCCGCAAACGAAAGCGCCCGCGCCGAGACGGATGTGTGCTCTGAAGGAGAAGCCGCTGCCGAGGATGTCGTCGCCGAGAAGTCCCTGTGCTTCAGCCATTTCGATTGCGTGGCGAAGACGTTTAACCGCGGTGGGATATTCCGCACGAACATAGAAATAACCTTCGGAAGCGCCGATTGCGTAACCTGCGATGGTCATACCTTCGATTACCGCAAGGGGGTTGTCCTCGAGGATGGAACGGTCCATAAATGCGCCGGGGTCGCCCTCGTCGCCGTTACATACAACATATTTTTCTTTGCTGTCCTGGTTATAAGCAAACTGCCATTTGCGTCCGGTAAGGAAGCCGCCGCCGCCTCTTCCGCGAAGTCCGGATTCGAGAACGTTGGTAACAACTTCCTGGGGAGTCATTTTAAGAGCGTTTGCAAGACCCTGGTAAGCGCCGCAGCCGAGAGCTTCGTCGAAGCTTTCGGGATTGATTACGCCGCAGCCATGGAGAGCGATTTTTTTCTGCTTTTTATAGAAAGGAATCTGGTCCTGTTTTGCGATTTTTTCGCCGGTTTTGGGGTCAACATAAAGAAGTCTTTCAACAATTTCGCCGCCGATAACGTCTTTTTCGATAATTTCTTCGATGTCTCCCTGCTTAACAAGGCGATAGAGAACGTCTTTCGGAAAAACGCGGATGAAAGGTCCCTGGGAGCAAAGGCCGAAGCAGCCTACTTTGCGTACCGCAACTTTTTCCTCAAGGCCTTTTTCTTTGATAAGGCGGTTGCATTCTTCTTCAAGTTTAAGTGCTCCGGAAGCAACGCAGCCACCGCCGCCGCAGATCATAAGATAGATTTTTCCGTCGGAACCGTTGAATTTGGAATCAAGAAGTTCCTTGCAGACGGCTGCTCTTGCAAAAAGTTCTTCGGGTGTTCTGATCATGCTTCAGCAGCCTCCTTTGCTTTATATTCATCGACAATTCCCTGAACTTCGGAAACTTCAACATGGGGATAAACTTTTCCGTTGATGGTAACGGCGGGAGCAATTGCGCAAGCGCCGATGCAGCGGAGAGCATCGATGGTGAAAAGACCGTCTTCGGTGGTTTCGCCGGGTTTAATTCCGAGAATTTCGGAGAATTTATCGACAATCTGCTGTGCGCCTTTAACGTAGCAAGCGGTTCCGAGACAGCAGCCGATTACATATTTTCCGTTGGGTTTGAGAGAGAAGAAGGAATAGAAAGTTACTACTCCGTAAATCTCTGCAACGGAAATTCCGGTGCGCTGGGAAACAATTTCCTGAACCTCCAGCGGGATATATCCGTATTCTTTCTGGATATCGCTGAGGATCATGATGAGCGGAGTTTTTTCGCCTATGTATCTGTCACAGATCTCGTTGATCTTTACGACAGCGGCTTCGCTGAGATGAGCCATTTTTGATTTCCCCCTTAAAAATTTTTTCTAATCCACAAAAACGGAAAGGAAAATTTCTTTAAAAATACAGATTCCTTTCCTATTATGTTAAATTATAAAACAATAATATATAAAAAGCAATAGCAAAACCCGCATTTTGTTAATTTTATAACTAATTTTTAAAAATTTTTTTGCCGATTTTTTCAATTTTTATTCATTTTCTACTAAAAATCGGTTGTAAATTCTAAAATCACTCTTTAACAGCAGTTAACTTGTTAACAATTTCGAGCTTTTTGCGACTTGCAACTTCGCACTTTAGGTGATATAATTCATCTGTTAAAACACCCCGGAGGTATTTTCATGAATTATGACGTTATTATAATCGGCGCGGGCCCCGGCGGAATTTTTTCCGCTTTTGAACTTGTTAAACAGAAACCCGAACTTAAGGTTGCGGTTTTCGAAGCGGGACATTCCCTTGAAAAACGCCGCTGCCCCATTGACGGCGAAAAAGTTAAAAGCTGCATTGCCTGCAAAACCTGTTCCATAATGAGCGGTTTTGGCGGCGCGGGCGCTTTTTCCGACGGAAAATATAACATTACCAACGATTTCGGCGGAACCCTTTATGAATATATCGGCAAGAAAAACGCACTTGAACTCATGCGTTACGTCGACGAAATCAACATGGCTTACGGCGGCGAAGGCACCAAACTTTATTCCACCGCCGGAACAAAATTCAAAAAACTCTGCATCCAGAACGACCTTCACCTTCTTGATGCTTCCGTTCGCCATCTCGGAACCGACATAAACTACGTCGTTCTCGAAAATCTTTATAATTTCCTTAAAGATAAAGTCGAATTTTTCTTCGATACCCCCGTTGAACATGTTCTTGCAAATGAAAACGGATATGAAGTTCAGACCGCGAAAGAATCTTATCTTTGCAAAAACTGCGTAATTTCCGTTGGAAGAAGCGGAAGCAAATGGATGGAAAAAGTTTGCGAGGAAATGGGAATTCCCACCAAATCCAACCGTGTTGATATCGGCGTTCGCGTTGAGCTTCCTGCTGAAGTTTTCTCCCATCTTACCGATGAACTTTATGAAAGCAAAATTGTTTACCGCACCAAAGAATACGGCGACCTTGTCAGAACTTTCTGCATGAACCCGAAAGGCGCCGTTGTTAACGAAAACACCAACGGAATCATCACCGTTAACGGACACAGCTATGAGGACCCGGCAAAGCAGACCGAAAACACCAACTTTGCCCTTCTTGTTGCAAAACATTTAGATTCCCGTAGAAGAAGAAGTATTGCTTTATGCGATGGTCTTGACAGCTTCAACGCATCCCGACAGCGAATGCGCGTCGGAAGCTGCTAAGAAATACATCCGCGT
>JAFOYK010000100.1 GCA_017424665.1 Oscillospiraceae bacterium | reverse complement strand
GGCAGGCCAATAAAAAGCGCACTTGTGCGCTGCCTGTATCATTAGGGCTATGCCCGAAAATGAAAAACCACCCGCTACGCGGGTGGATTTTTATTTTACAGAATGTTCTTTAACAATGTTTCCGTCAAAATCTTTCCAAAGGAATTTTCCGTTTTCAAAAACCATATATCCGTGGTGGCTGTTTTCTTTCGGAATGGAAACGGAACCGGGGTTCATATAGGTGATGCCGTTTGCTTCTTCAAGTTTCGGAACGTGGGTGTGCCCGGAAAGGACGAAGGTTCCGGTTTTTACGGAAGGGAAAGGTTTGTGACCGTGAACGGCGAGCATTTCTGCACCGTCGATATAGAGAAGAGCCTGTTCGCCGAGCACCGGAAATTCAAGAACCATCTGGTCAACTTCGGTGTCACAGTTTCCGCGGACACAGATTATATATTCCTTGATGCCGTTGAGCATGGCGATGACTTCCTTGGGTGCGTAACCTTTGGGCAAATCGTTTCTCGGACCGTGGTAAAGGATATCGCCGAGAAGAAGGATTTTATCCGCGTGCTCATTTTCAAAGGCTTTGAGCAGTTCTTTACAGTAAAAAGCGCTTCCGTGGATGTCGGATGCTATCATAAGTTTCATAAAAATGCCCCTTTTCTTCACATTTCGTTCCAGCCGCGGCCGATAATTTCGGTTTTTGCCTTTGCGGAAGTAAGTTCGACCATATCGTGCTCAAAAGCGGAAACATCTTCGGTTTTGAGACGGACAACAATGCTCACGTCCGCGCCGAAATCGTTTTCAACAACGAAGATGCGGTGCTCATTGATATAATGTTCGATTTTTCCGTAAAGGTTATAGTCACAGGTGACCATTATATCCGCACTTTCCGCAACGGTTTTGATCCCGCCGGCGACAACGGCGATTTTTGCGCCTTCGGTATATGCTCTTACAAGTCCGCCCACGCCGAGCAAAGTTCCGCCGAAATAGCGGGTCACAACGCAGCAGACGTCCACAAGCTCGTTTCCGTTAAGGACGTTTAGCATAGGAACGCCGCCGGTACCCTGGGGTTCGCCGTCATCCGAAGCACGTTTTATCTGTCCGGCGCGAAGGGAATAGGCATAAACGTTATGGGTGGCATCGCGGTGTTTGGTTCTGATCTCGTTAATAAACGCAATTGCTTCATCCTCGGTTTCAACCGGGGCTATGTATCCGATAAAGCGGGATTTCTTTTCGACAAATTCGTCGCTTGCCCGCTGTTTAATGGTTTTATATTCGGCCAAAATTCCCGCTCCTTTCAAAATGGATAGAAAAAAAGCCCGGAATGATTCCGGGCTTTGTGGTTTTGGAATTATTCCATACCGAAACGTTTTTTAAATCTGTCAACACGACCGCCGGTATCAACGAGTTTCTGACGACCAGTGTAGAAAGGATGGCATTTGGAGCAAACCTCTACGTGGATGTCTTCTTTGGTGGAACCGGTTTCCCAAGTTGCGCCGCAAGCGCAGGTAATGGTGGTGGGTTTGTAATCAGGATGAAGACCTTCTTTCATCTATGTCACCTCTTTCTCTACAGAGCTTATATTACAAGTCCTTTTTTTACATCAGTATTGATATCATATCACAATCCGAAGCGGAATGCAACAATTTTTTTCGGAAAATTTCTTCCAAAAGCAAATTTTTTTATCAGAAGCCGAGAAGTGCGGTAACTTCCGCTTTAATTGCTTCGCCTTCGGCTTTTGCGGATTCAAAATCCGCGGCTTTAACGGAATAATAAATCTTGAGTTTGGGTTCGGTGCCGGAAGGACGGACGATGAAGCCGGAACCGCCTTCAAGAGTATATTCGATCATGTTGGCATCGGGTTTGTAATCTTTTGCCGCAACGATTGCTTTTCCGCAAACAGCTTTGGGTGCTTCCTCGCGAAGATCGCTCATGATTTTTGCAATGCGTTTTGCGCCGTCAGCGCCTTCACAATAGAAGTTATCCTGGAAGTCATAATAATAACCGTATTTTGCCTGGATTTCGTTAAGAGCCTCACCAAGGGTCTTTCCGCGGAGTTTCCAGAAGTTTGCTGCTTCACAGATAAGAAGGCAGGCATCGATTGCGTCTTTGTCGCGGACGTAAGTTCCGGAAAGATAGCCGCAGCTTTCTTCAAAACCGAGAATGAATCTTTCGGGCTGTTCGATTGCTTCAAGTTCGGCAATAACTTTTCCGATGAAACGGAAGCCGGTGAAAACGCTTCTCATTTCAATTCCGTGGCCGGCGGCAACCGCATCGGCAAGTTTGGTGGAAACAAGGGAGCGAACAGCAACGGGGTTTTCGGGCATGGTTCCGTTTTCTTCTTTTGCGGAAGCGATGAAATCAAGAAGAAGAGCGCCGATTTCGTTACCGGTGAAAATTCTGAAACCGTCTTTTTCGTTGGAAGCAACGCCTACGCGGTCTGCGTCGGGGTCAGTTGCAAGAACAAGGTCTGCGTTGATTTCTTCTGCCTTTTTAAGAGCAAGGGCAAGAGCTTCGCGAAGTTCCGGGTTCGGAAAAGGACAGGTGGGGAATGCACCGTCGGGTTTTTCCTGTTCGCGGATCATTTCAATGTTTCCGAAACCTGCAAGGGAAAGGGTGGTCACAACGGGAACAGCGCCGGTTCCGTTAAGGGGAGTGTAAACGATGTTGAGGTCGTTTTTGGCGTGGTTTTCTCTGTCAACGCCTTCCTGAAGAACTCTTGCATAGAATCTTCTCCAGAAACTTTCGGGAAGAAGTTTGATGCTTCCTTCGGAAACGGCGGTGTTGTAATCACAGGTGGAAGCGCCGCGGAGAACGTCGGTTTTGTCGATTACGGCAAGAATTTCTTTTGCAACGTCGGGAGAGATCTGGCAGCCGTCGGAACCGTAAACTTTATATCCGTTATATTTTGCGGGGTTGTGGCTTGCGGTGATTACGATTCCTGCGTCGCAGTATCTTTCGCGGACAGCAT
>JAFOYK010000051.1 GCA_017424665.1 Oscillospiraceae bacterium | reverse complement strand
GATTCGAATGAATAAATTAAAAAAGCTCCGTGCTCAAATTGAGCACGGAGCTTTTTTACTGTTTATTTTTGTGTGATATTAAGTTTTGCGTTTTCGTCCGGAGCATCCGCGGTAAATTCATTTACGGAACAATAGATGTAAACGAACTGGCCCGCTTCCACAGAAACTGTTCCGTCACCGACAAGAACGGGTTCGGCAGCCTGGGAAATATATCTGAATCCATCATCGAAAGCCTCATCGAACACGTAAACGCTCCATTCGACTGCTTCGGAATTTTCCGCGGTGAAGGTAAGTTCAACAGCTTCTTCCCCTCCGGCAATAAATTCAATATAGCCTGCGCCTCCGAAACAATCCTTTGCATTGACTGTTGCAAAAGATTTTTCCTCATTTGCTCCGCAAGCGGCAAAAGACATAACCATTGCGAAAGCAAGAAGGAAAACAACGATTTTTTTCATTTCCGGTTCTCCTTTCATGATATTGTTTTTGGCAACTATATTTTATTTCCGAAAAGAATATAAATCAAGCATTATTTTGTGAACATTTTAATTTTATTCCGTTTCGGAATAAAATTCACATTTCTTTTCCCATATAAATTACGCCGCGGCTGCGGTGGAAGCCGCGTTTTTTATAAAATTCCTCATCTTCAAGGTTGGTCATAAGAACAGTTTCGCGAATTCCCATTCCTTTAAGATTTCTTTCAAACTCCGCAAGAAGTTCGGTTCCGATTCCCTTTCCGCGAAGTTCGTTTTTTACGCAGAATTCTTTTATATTGAAAATAACCCCATCGAAATACTGTTCCTCTTCCCCAAGGATCATTCCGGTGATTCCCTCTTCGTTATAAGAAACCATTCCGAAAAAGCCGCCGTTGTTTATCATTTGGGAAAGGCGCTTTTCGGCTGTTTTCTGGGTCCATTTATCGTACCAGGGGTCGGAATTGAAAGTTTCGGCATAGATTTTTGCAAGTTCGGATAAATCTTCGATGGTGATTTTTCTGTAATCCATTTTGTTCTCCGTTCATCGTTTTGATAAAAATATTTTATCCCATATTCTCTTTGCCGTCAATAGGCCTTTGCCAGCCTTCGGTATGCGAAGCGATATCCGCGGCGATTATTTTTTCTTCAAAAACATAAAGAGTCACAAAAGTTTCTGTTTCGTTATCAACGGGATAGACGTATTTTTTCACCGTTTTTCCGTAATAGGGCGAAAGGTCGAAACCCGAATTTTTCTGAATCTCATTATACCCCAAAAGGATTTCGTCCGGTTCTTCCGGAAGAAGAACTTCTTCAACGGAGAAAGGCTCTCCGGCCGTTTTAACGCCTTTTGAAGTAATATATTCTATTCTCTCTTCGTTATTCGTCACCCGCCTTGAAATGGATTCTGCGGCATTTCCGCCGTTCTCTCCGCAAAAGAAAAGTATTATTGCTATCACCGCCGCAAGAATCACGCAAATTGTTCCGAGAAGTTTTGTTTTGGTTGTTTTTACGGAAGCCGTAATCAAAAAAATCATCTCCAATATGAAATAAAAAAGCCCCGTCAATATTATGACGGGGCTTTTTAAATCATTCGGAAAAATTATTCTTTTTCTTCGGTCATCCACTGTTTTGCTTCTTCGATTACAGCCTGTTTAAGGGTTTCATCACGAAGTTCTTCATAGTGGTCGAATACGAAGGTGAAGGAACCTCTGCCCTGGGTGGAAGAACGGAGAGAAGTGGTGAAGTCGTGCATTTCGCTCATAGGAACTTCTGCTTCAACTTCGGAATAGCCTTCTTCGCCTTCAACAGGGTTCATACCGAGAACACGGCCGCGGCGTTTGTTAACGTCACCGATGATGTCGCCGGTGTGGTCATCCGGAACAACAACTTTAAGGGAGCCGATAGGTTCAAGGATTGCGGGGCCTGCCTGCGGGATACCTGCTTTGTAAGCAAGTCTTGCAGCCATCTGGAAGGACATATCGTTGGAGTCAACAGGATGGTAAGAACCGTCGACAAGTCTGCCAAGAACGCCAACCATGGGGTAACCTGCGAGCATACCGACTTTGCAAGCTTCGCGGAGACCTTTTTCTACTGCGGGGAAGAAGTTTCTCGGAACGGAACCGCCGAATACTGCTTCTTCGAATACCATTTCTTCGGATTCGGTAGGCTCGAATTCGATCCAAACGTCACCGTACTGGCCATGGCCGCCGGACTGTTTCTTATGTTTACCCTGAACTTTAACCTTTTTGCGGATGGTTTCACGGTAAGGTACACGGGGTTTTTCAAGGCCGAGTTCTACGCCGAATTTTGCTTTAAGTTTGCTGCAAACTACGTCAAGATGCTGTTCGCCGAGACCTGCAAGGATCTGCTGTTTGGTTTCTGCGTTGTTTTCGTAAGCAACGGTTGCATCTTCTTCCATGATTTTTGCAAGAGCGCCGGCAATTTTGGAGTCGTCGGTTTTGCCTTTGGGATACATTGCCATTCTGTAGCAAGCATAGGGGAATTCGGTTTTTGCGCAGGAAACAACACGTTTCGGGTCGCAAAGGGTATCGCCGGTTTCTGCATCAGCAAGTTTGGTGATTGCGCAGATATCGCCAGCGCCTACTGTTTCAACGTTTTCCTGGTTTTTGCCGTGCATAAGAACAAGTTTACCAAGTCTTTCGGGGTTGCCGGTTCTGGAGTTGGTAACAGCGGAAGCAGCGGAAAGAACACCGGAAATAACTTTTACGAAGGAAAGTTTGCCAACGAAGGGGTCTGCAACGGTTTTGAAAACATATGCTGCAAGAGGTTCGTCTTCGGTGCAGGTAAGTTTAACTTCTTTGCCGTCAGCATCGGTTGCAACTTCGGAAGCAACTTCTTCTGCGGAGGGGAAGATTTTTTTGAATTCGTGGAGAAGCATTTCGATACCGCGAAGAGTTACGGAGTCGCCGCAATATACGGGAGCGATGATGCCTGCTGCAACGCCTTCTTCGAAGCCGCGGAAACGTTCTTCTTCGGTGAATTCCTGACCATCGAAGAATTTTTCCATGAGTTCGTCGTCTGCTTCTGCGATTGCTTCGTTGATTGCGTCTTCAAGTTCATCGATCATGGGATCGTCAGGAGTTTCAACTTTGCTGCTCTTGCCTTTTGCATCGAAAGTGAATGCCTTTTTGGTGATAAGGTCAACGTAAACGTCACCGACAGGAATTACTGCGGGGCAAACTGCGTTACCGAATTTTTCTTTAAGAGCTTCGAGAACTTTGTTGAAGTCTGCGTTTTCGAGATCCATTTTGGAAACGTAGAATGCTTTTGCTTTTTTCTGTGCGGTAGCAAGTTTCCATGCTTTTTCGGTACCGACAAGAACGCCGGATTTTG
>JAFOYK010000211.1 GCA_017424665.1 Oscillospiraceae bacterium | reverse complement strand
GCTTCGTTGACTGAAATATCAGTAATCGTTGAGGTCGATGGTGTTTATAAGGTCGATGAGCTCCTCGATTCCTCTTCCGGTAAGGGAGCTTGTTATAACAATATGTCTTGCCCCGGCGTTATGAAGGAAAAGCTCCGCCTGGGCGGTGTCGACGTCGTCGCTGTCCGCTTTTGTAACGATTCCGATAACCGGTTTTGCAAAGCTCATGGAAAACATCTGGGGAAGGCGGCAAATATCGTTTCCGCAATCGTGACAGAAACAGACGATATCCGCGTCATAGGCCGGGGTTATTGCGGCGCCGCGGCTGAAAAACGGAGTATCCGTATATTCGCCGGGGGTATCGATGGCATCGGACCAGGCTTCGATGGACTGGGTTTTGTGGTAAGTCATATCAAGGTTATGAAGGCGGCGGATAAGGGTGGTTTTTCCGCAGCGGGAACGCCCGACCAGAATTATTTTTCTGGATTCGATTTTCTTTGTAAGACCGAGAGAGCGGTGATATTCTTCCCTGTCCTCCGGATTAACAAGCGCGACGTTTACGGAATCTTTTTCAGACAAAAACCTCACCTCCGCAAAGATTTTCGATATGGCTTTATTCTATCCGCTTTTGCTCTTTTTTTCAATAGATTTTTGCCAAAAAGGGTTTATGCCGAAGGGAATTTATGCTATAAATAAAATGTAATACTGTAAAGCCACCAAACATGCTGATAATTTTTTCAGGATTACAACCCCATTTCTTTTTCAAAAAGAAACCGGGTTGTGCCTGAAAGAAAACTTCTACCCCTGCGTTGCTCCCGCAACTGCAAACTCTTGCGGTACCCAAAATATTCTGCGGCATAACGCCTTGAATATTTTGACCGCGGCGCCAAACCTTGCTCGCTGTTTCGCCCACTGGGCGCGCTTCGCAAGCTTTGCTCCTTCAAGGGGACAAAATGCACCGCTTTGACAAAGGCGATTCTTAATCCCGACCGTTGCCGCTCGGAGTCGGCAACGGTTTTCAGTATTGTTTTATCGCCCGGCTTCATTTTATATTGAAAAGAGTTGATTTTATGAAAGTTCTTTTTGAAGATAAATTTATAATTATTGTTGAAAAACCGGCGAACGTTCTTTCCGAACCGGGCGCCGGCGGCGAGGATATCGTCACCCTTGCTTCAAACCACGTTTGCAAACCCTGTTACCTTGTTCATAGGCTCGACCGCAACACCGGCGGCGCAATGGTGCTTTCGAAAATGCAGAAAGCCACCGGAAAACTTTCCGAAGAAATTCAGAAACGCGAATTTGAAAAGGAATATATCGCCGTTGTAAAAGGTGTTCCGGAGGAACCCGAAGGCGTTTTTGAAGACCTTCTTTTCAAGGATTCCCAGAAAAACAAAACCTTTGTCGTTAAACGCGAGCGCAAGGGAGTTAAGTTTGCAAGCCTTGAATATAAAGTTCTGAGCACAGCGGATCACCCGGAACACGGAAAAATTTCCCTCGTGCTCATAAAGCTCCACACCGGAAGAACCCACCAGGTCCGCGTTCAGTTTGCAAGCAGAAAAATGCCGCTTTTGGGCGACGGAAAATACGGCAGCCGCGACAACCATTGTGAAACCGCCCTTTGGAGCCGCCGCCTTGCTTTCAAACACCCCATCACCGGCGAAAAAGTGGAGGCCGTTTCAATGCCTCCGGCGGAATATCCCTGGAATTTGTTCGATATTGAAGCTCTCGTTTGAATGTTTCCCCTCATCCGTCTTTTGCCTTCGGCAAAATCCACCTGTACTCTTGCGGTGCCCAAAATATTCTGCAGCATTCGCCTTGAATATTTTGACCGCGGCGCCAAACCTTGCTCGCTGTTTCGCCCACTGGGCGCGCTTCGCAAGCTTTGCTCCAAGGGAAGGCTTAAAAGAAATGAGCACCGCAAATTTGCGGTGCTCATTTTTGTTTTTACTGAATTAAAAGGCCGAAGGAATAGCTTGCGGCGTTCAGCATGAAAGAGGCAAAAAACGCCTTTTTAACACCGAAATCGCCCATTTTATAGTAAAGAATCCATTCGGTTATGACAGCCGCAATTTCAAGAAAAGCGGTGGCAAGATAATAATAAGGAACCGCCGGAAGACTTACGAAACTTCCCCAGCAAAGCAAAAAAAGATTCACCAAAGGGTTTGTAAGCATATTGACGAGCACGCTGTGATAAAGGGTTTCGCGCTTTTTTACAAAAACGAGCACCAAAACACCTTCTATGAGCACGGTGAGCAGAAGGTTCCTTAAAAGAACAAAAACAACGTTCATTTCTTTTTGTTTTTCTTCTTATATTTTCCGCAGCGTTTTCCGTTGGGAACGTTTTCGGTTTCCTTGGATTTTTCACCGCGCATATACGCGTTAACTTTTTCGGTTGTTTCGCGTTTAAGTTTTTCGCGTTCCCTTCTCTGGCGGTTGGTTTCCTTAACATCATCCTTTTCAGGATGCTTTTTTCTGTTCCAGGCTTTTAAACCGAAGAAAACGGCGGTAATAAGCGCAAAGGAAAGAAGAGAAGTTGCAACAAGAACACCTATGGAATTGCCCATTTTTAAAAATTCTCCTTATTTTTTACGTTTTGCAATAAGTATAATTATAGCGATTCCGGCGATAATTGCAAGCGAAGTTAAAACAATTTCCGCTTTTGAGCCAAGAACGGCGAAAATAAAGTCGTTTTCCGCTTTCGGAAGATATGCGTTTTTCATTTTTTCTTTTTAACCGCTTTGATTATGAGGAAAACCGCAACCGCCGCAACGGCAAAAACTCCGGCAAAAAGGGCGATTTTTGCGCCGGTGGTATAAATTCCAAGGCTCCAGAAAAATTCTTCCATTGGGGTGGGCGGAATTAAATCCATAAGAAATCTCATTTTTGTTTTCTCCTTATTATTTCTTTTTGATTACAGTCATTATCAAGGCAACAGCAACAACAGCAATCGCCGCGCCTATAAGAAACGGAAGAGCGCGCAGAAGCATATCTCCGGCAATTTCTCCGGGGGTCATATAATCTTCGGGCATTGGCGCAATATCAAGAAGAATTCTCATTTTTTCTCCTCCTTTTTATCTTTAAAAACCTTTTTAACAAGTTTAACTGCGCCAAAAACAATTCCGCCGGCAACAGCGGAAACCGCCGCGATAAATTTTGCCCAAAGGCTTGGTTCAACCGGCGGCAAAGGCGCAAGATCCATCAGAACGGTGAGAAGTTCCACTATTCATCTTCCTTTTTTTCGCTTTCGGAAACGGAATTTTTCCCAATAATTCCGAGGATAAGTCTTACTGCCACCCAAACCACGGCGAAAACGACCGCCGCTATCAAAAGAAAACTTCCTCCGAAAACAGTATATAACGGAGCAGATGCAATATCAAGAAGATACATTTTTATTCCTCCTTGTTTTTATTTTTGCGAACCGCAAATTCAATAAGTTTGACCGCGCCGAAAACAATTCCGGCGGCAACAAGGATCAACAGAAGAAAAGTTCCGCCGATCACGGCATACATCGGGCCAACAGCAACATCGAGAAGAT
>JAFOYK010000101.1 GCA_017424665.1 Oscillospiraceae bacterium | reverse complement strand
TTTTTCGGGGTTTTCGGTAAGCTCTTTTACGGTTTTGCAAAGAAGCTCGCCGGTAAGGTCTTTTTCTTCAATAACAACGCCGGCTTCGTGGTTTGCGAGCACCATTGCGTTGTGGTACTGGTGGTTTTCCGCAACGTTAGGCGAAGGAATGAGCACGGAAGCTCTTCCAGCGGCTTTAAGTTCCGCAAGAGTCATCGCTCCGCAGCGGCAGATAACGATATCCGCGGCGGCAAGACAGCGGGGCATATCGTTGATATATTCTCTGATGATAAGGTTCTTGTGCTCATGAGCATCAATGCCTTTTTCTTTGAGCATATCAAAATAATAGGAAGGGCCGTAATAAGAACCGGAACCATGGATATGTACAAAATCCTTTTCGGGAAGGTGCCATGCCATAAGGTCGGAAACCGCTTCGTTAAGCCTTTGAGCACCAAGGCTTCCGCCGAAGGAAAGGATGCAGATCCTGTCGCCGATTCCGTAGAATTCCCTTGCGGCTGCTCTGTCTTCGGTGAAAATTTCCTGGCGAACCGGGTTTCCGGTAACGACATATTCTTTTCCTTCCGGAAGGAATTTTTTACTTTCCTCAACGTCAAGAAGGATTTTGTCAACATGTTTTGCAAGAAGCTTTGTTGTCATTCCCGGAAAAGCATTGTTTTCCATAGCGATGGTTTTATAACCGAGGAGAGCGGCTTTTCTTACAACAGGGCCGCTTACGTAACCGCCGGTTCCCATAACTATATCAGGTCTGAATCCTTCTATGATTTCTTTTGCTCTTGCGGAACTTCCCGCAAGATACCAGAGAGCTTTGATGTTATTTTTAATGTTGCGAACGGAAATTTTTCGCTGGATTCCGAGAACTTTTATCGGAGCAAAATCGTAACCTGCGTTCGGCACGATTCTTGCTTCCATTCCGTTAGGGTTTCCCGCAAAAAGAATTTCGGTTTCGGGGTCGTTTTGTTTAAGATAGTTCGCGGTGGCAATTGCCGGGTTGATATGTCCGGCGGTTCCTCCGCAGGCAAAAAGAATTCTCATAATTTCCTCCGCTCAGATTTTTTGGATGGAAGATTTTTTTGAAACTGAAAGAACAACTCCCATTTCACCGAGAGTCATCAGAAGCGCCGTTCCGCCATAGGAAAAGAACGGAAGAGAAATTCCCGTGTTAGGAATTGTGTTAGTTACAACGGCGATGTTAAGAAGAACCTGAAGGCCGATATGGGTTACACATCCGGCCGCAAGAAGCGAACCGAATTTATCCTGGCAGCGCATTGCGATCATAAAGCCTCTTGCAACAAGAAGAGCAAAGATAATAAGGATGATAGAAGCGCCGATGAAACCAAGTTCTTCGCAAACCACCGGGAAAATAAAGTCGTTCTGCGGTTCGGGAATATAAAGATATTTCTGGCGGGAATTTCCGAGCCCTGCGCCCCAGATTCCGCCGGAACCTATCGCGATAAGTGCCTGTATGGTCTGGAAACCACCTTCGTGATAATAGGAATAAGGATCGAGCCAGACCTGAACACGGTCACCGGTATAGGCCATAAACTGGGGGAAGATGATGATCAGTGCAACGCCCGCCGCACCGACCGCAAGCAAAGCCCCAAAATAACGGAACCTTGTTCCGCCAAACCACATCATCGAAACACCGAGAGCGCCGACGATTATCGTACCGGAAAGATGGCGGCTTAAAATAACAAGAAGAGCAACAATTGCAAGGGCGATGCCAAAAGGCATTACTCCGTATTTAAAGGTTTTCATCTTGTTTGCGTTGGTCGCCGCAAAATGCGCAAAAAGAACGATTATCGCGAATTTTGCAATTTCGGAAGGCTGGAAAGAAAAGCTTCCGATATAGATCCATCTTGCGAAACCGTATTGGTCGCGCATGAAGATATCCGCAATAAGCAAAAGCGCAACCGCGCCGGCATAGAGCAAAATCGAATATTTCTGGAGTATTTTATAGTTTACCTGGGAAACAAAGAGCATTGCCGCAACGCCCACAACCGCAAAGAAAAGCTGACGTTCGATATAATAAAAGCTGTTTCCTTCGTTATAAAAAGCGAAAGCATGGCTTGCGGAAAAGAGCATTACAAGGCCAACGGTAAGCAAAACAAGAACGAGAACAAGAAAAGTGAAATCTATTTTGCCTCGTTTTTGTTTCGGCTCAAAAATGCGTTCTTTTGCCGCCGCAATCGGTATGAAGCTGTTCAGATCAATGGTGATAGCTTTCATTTTCTGCCTTTCTTAACTGGTTGGATTCTTTAAATCATGGTTACCGCAAGGATGGAAATTGCCGCGCCGATTGCTCCGACGAGACAGAACACGATAACGATTTTCCATTCGCTCCAGCCGCTCATTTCAAAATGGTGGTGGATGGGAGCCATTTTGAAAACGCGTTTTTTGCAAAGTTTATAGCTTCCGATCTGGATGATATCGGAAAGAGTTTCGATTACATAGATGATTCCCGCGAAAATAAGGATCATCGGGATATTGAGCCCGAAAGCGAGGGCGCAGACCATTCCTCCAAGGAAAAGAGAACCGGTGTCACCCATGAAAACTCTTGCGGGGTGGCAGTTCCAAAGGAAATATCCTGCGCATCCGCCTGCAAGAGCTGCGGCCATAAAGCCCATTCCTGTGTTCTGAAGGATTGCCGCCATAACGATGAATCCGCAGGCGCAGACAAAGGTTACGGAAGAGCAAAGTCCGTCGATTCCGTCGGTAAGGTTAACGGCGTTGGAAGCGCCGACAATGATGAATACGGCAAGAGGATAATAAAGGAAGCCGATATCAAGCTGGCCGATGAACGGAATAATAAGGGTGGTGGAAAGGGTTCCGGAAATTTCAAGACCGACGAGGAACATTATTGCAAGAAGAATCTGGCCGATAAGTTTCTGTTTTGCGGTAAGACCTTCATTCTGTTTTCTTGCAATTTTGGTGTAGTCATCAATAAAACCGAGCAGACCGTAGCCAAGAGCCATTACAAGGCCGCTTCCGTATTTGATTTTTTCGGTTGCAGGAGCATCCGCAAGGAAAATGAAGGCAAGAATGCTTGCCGCAAGAATTCCCACAATGAACATAATTCCGCCCATGGTGGGGGTTCCTTCTTTATCTTTATGCCAATTGGGGCCGATTTCGAGAATGCTCTGTCCGAAATGAAGCTTTCTTAAAGCAGGAATAAGCCAATGTCCGGAAAGGGCCGCAACAGCAAAGGCCACAAAAGCGATTATTGCAATCTGCATGATTTTTCCTCCGTTTTATGTTTCTTCGTAAAATGCTTCCGCTATGTCTTCAAAGCGCATTC
>JAFOYK010000215.1 GCA_017424665.1 Oscillospiraceae bacterium | reverse complement strand
CCGAAAAGAGGAAGGGTTCCGTTTCCGTCATATTCCATTCCGGCGCTTTCCGCAAGCTTTCTTGCGTGGATGCAGAAAGCGGAAATGCAGGAAAATTTAAGATCCGGGAAGTTGCAGGCTTTTCCTTCGGTGATGGCGCAGGGGTTACAAAGGCTGCAGCCGCTGGAACCGATCATAAATCCCCGGTGTCCTTCTTCGCGAAGGTGTTTCATAAGGCGAAGGCCTGCAGCGTTGTGAAGTCCTTTTGCTTTTTTGATTGCTTCGCCGTCCTTATAATTCGAAATCGGCCAGATGCTTTGGAGGACAAGGGCGTGTTTGTGTTCAAGAACGCGCTTTTTCATTTCTTCGGGTGTTCCGCAATCCGGCGGGCAGGAATAGTTCACTCCGTATTTTCCGCAAAGATTTTCTGCGCAATAGGGGCGGAAAGCTTCGTCAAAAACAATTTCGGCGGTGCTGATAACCGCGGCGTTGGCAAAACCTTCCTCTTTGGCAAGGGCAACAAGCATTTCGTCGGTCATTTTTTAAAAAATCTCCTTTTTGATAAAATCCGCTTTAATTTTACAATATAAAAAACTTTTTGTCCAGCGCCGGTTTTGCGCTGTTTTTACAAAAAAATAATTGCCTTAAATATATATGTATGATATAATAAAATGTCAAAATGGATAATTGCGTAAAAAAGAAGGTGAAACCGCTTGAGGATAATCGGAATCGACCCCGGATATGCCATAGTCGGCGTGGGAGTTGTGGATTACGTTAAAAACAAATTCTATCCGGTAAAATTCGGTGCGGTTGATACCCCGGCGGGAACGCCTTTTGAAGAAAGGCTTCGGATAATTTACGATACTGTAAAAGAAGTTATTGCCGAAACGAAGCCCGAATGCATGAGCATTGAAAGGCTTTATTTCAACAGCAACCAGAAAACCGCCATCGACGTTGCCGAAGCAAGGGGAGTTATCCTTCTTGCGGCGATTCAGGCGGGAATCCCGATTTTCGAATACACCCCGCTCCAGATAAAACAGTCCCTTGTCGGTTACGGAAGAGCGGAAAAACACCAGGTACAGATAATGGTGCGCGACACCTTGAAGCTTGAAGCGGTTCCGAAGCCCGACGATACGGCCGACGCGCTTGCGGCGGCAATTTGCCACGGTTACAGCCACGGTTCAAGGCTTTCAAAAGCAATTAAAGAAATTTAAAACACCTCATCCGTCGCCTTCGGCGACACCCTCTCTTCAAGGAGAAGGCTTAAAGGAGATTTTTTATGATATACAGCCTTAACGGAAAACTTCTGCACGTTGAAGACGGATTTTTTGTTGTTGAATGTGCCGGCGTCGGCTATCTCTGCAAAGCTTCCGCAACGACCCTTTCCTGCCTTCCGCCCAAAGGAAGCGAAGTTTTTGTCTATACAACAATGACCTATAACCAGGAAACCGGTTCCGACCTTTACGGTTTTTATGAAAGAGCGGAGCAGGATTGTTTCAGAATGCTCACCTCCATTTCCGGAATCGGCCCGAAAGCGGCACTTGCGGTCCTTTCGGAATTCACCCCGGATTCCTTTGCTCTTGCGGTTGCTTCCGGCGACGCAAAAGCCATAACCAGAGCAAAAGGAATCGGCCCCAAAGCCGCCCAAAGAATTATTCTTGAGCTTCGCGACAAGATTTCGAACGATTCCGTTTCCAAAGGATTCAGTTCCGCTCCGGCGGTTTCTGTCGGAAGGATCGGCGGAAACGCCGGCGAAGCCATTGCCGCAATGGTAAGCCTTGGTTACACCAATTCCGAAGCCGCCGCGGTTATCGGAAAACTTGACCAGAGCCTTCCCGTTGATGAAATGATCAAAGCGGCTCTTAAAGCAATTGCAATGAAAAGATAAGGAGTGATTTTTTAATGCTTTCCAACCAGATGGATTTTGAAAACAGAATAGTCGCTCCGGAATATGAGGAAACCGACAGAGAAAACGAAGTTTCTCTCCGCCCCCGAACCCTTGATGAATATATCGGCCAGACCAAGGCAAAAGAAAACATGGCGGTTTATATCGAAGCGGCAAAACGCCGCGGCGAAGCTCTTGACCACGTTCTTCTCTATGGACCTCCCGGTCTTGGTAAAACGACCCTTTCCGAAATCATCGCAAACGAAATGGGCGTCGGTTTCAGGATCACCAGCGGCCCTGCAATTGAAAGACCCGGCGACCTTGCGGCTCTTTTAACCAACCTTAACGAAAACGATATACTTTTTATCGATGAGATTCATAGAATGAACAGAAGCGTTGAGGAAGTTCTTTACCCTGCAATGGAAGACTACGCTCTCGATATAATCGTGGGAAAAGGCCCTTCCGCCCGCTCCATCCGAGTTGACCTTCCGCATTTCACCCTTGTTGGCGCAACCACAAGAGCAGGTCAGCTTTCCGCTCCGCTTCGTGACCGTTTCGGCGTTGTCGCAAGGCTGGAACTTTATTCTCCGGCGGAACTTTGCAAAATTATCGAGCGAAGCGCGGGAATACTTAATATTGAAGTTGAACACGAAGGCGCCATGGAACTTGCCCGAAGAAGCCGCGGAACCCCCCGAATTGCAAACAGATTCCTTAAAAGAATCCGCGACTTTGCCCAGGTCATCGGAAACGGCGTTGTAACAAAAGAAATTGCGGCGGAATCCCTTTCCCGTCTTGAAGTTGACGAACTGGGTCTGGATTCCATCGACCGCAGAATTCTTATGATGATGATAAAAAACTATAACGGAGGCCCCGTTGGCCTTGAAACCCTTGCAGCCGCCACCGGCGAAGAGGCCGTTACTATTGAAGACGTTTATGAGCCCTATCTTATGCAGATAGGCTTCCTTACCAGAACGCCCAGAGGACGCTGTGCAACCGCTCTTGCTTACGAACATCTCGGAATAGCGATGCCGGCGCAGCCTTGCGGCGAATGTGAACAAATGAAAATAGGAGAGTGATTCGATGGGAAGAATTTTTGGAACAGACGGTGTTCGCGGAATTGCGAACGAAAAACTTGACGTGGAACTTGCCCTTGCGATTTCCCGCGCGGCAGGAATTATTATAAAAAATGAACACGAAGGCACTCCCAGGGTAATTGTCGGAAGAGACACCCGACTTTCCGGAACCATGCTTGAAGCAGCGGTTGCCGCGGGACTTTCTTCCGTTGGCTGCAACGTTGAACTTCTCGGCGTTGTTCCCACCCCCGCGGTTGCATATCTTGTTACAAAACTTGGGGCAGACGGCGGCGTTATGATAACCGCAAGCCACAACCCCTTCCAGTATAACGGAATCAAATATTTCGGTTCCACCGGTTTTAAACTTACCGATGAACAGGAAGAGCGGATCGAAGGAATCGTTCTTGACGGAAAAGAACCCATCGAGCTTGCCGAAACCGGAAAAATCGGAAGAATTTCTCATAACACCGAAGCGGCCGAACTTTACGTTGAACACATTGCTTCCACCGTCGGCGATCTTTCCGGAATCAGAATCGCGGTGGATTGCGCAAACGGCGCTTCTTTCGAAACCGCAAGAAAAATTTTCGCAAAAGTAAACGCCGAAGCAACTTTCTTAAGCTGTGAACCGGACGGAAGAAACGTAAACCGCGACTGCGGCTCGCTCCATCTTGATGCCCTCGGAAAATACGTTAAAGAAAACGGATTTGACATCGGCGTTGCTTTCGACGGAGACGCCGACAGATGCCTTGCCGTTGACGAAAACGGCGAAATCATCGACGGCGATATGATGATGGCGATTCTTGCGAAAAGATTTATGGCAGAGGGAAGACTTTATAAAAACATCCTTATCCCGACCATCATGAGCAACATGGGACTTTTCAAATTTGCGGAAGAAAACGGAATAAGCTGTTACCCCACCAAAGTCGGCGACAGATATGTTCTTGAATCTCTTCTTAAACTTAACGCTTCCCTTGGCGGAGAACAAAGCGGACATATCATCATTCCGGAATATATGACCACCGGCGACGGCGAACTTTCCGCCCTTATGATAATCGAAAGCATGAAACTTTCCGGAAAGAAAGCTTCCGAACTTAAAAAGGTAATGCGCGTTTATCCCCAGGTCATGGTGAATATCGAAGCAACCGCTGAGATGAAAGCAAAACTTGAGGATCCGGAAGTTAAAAGCTATATCGATATCGAAACAAGAAGGCTTGAAGGCGACGGAAGAATCCTCGTCCGTCCTTCCGGAACCGAACCGCTTATCAGAATCATGATCGAGGGAAGCGATGAAAAATTCATCAATGACCTTGTTAACGAATGTGCCGAAACACTTAAGAATCTTTTAAACTGAGGTTTTTGAAAAATGAGATATACAAAAGACTGGAAAGATTATGAACTTCTGGATTGCTCCGAAGGCGAAAGACTTGAACGCTGGGGAAAAGTTATTCTTATAAGACCCGACCCTCAGATAATCTGGAGCACCCCGAAAGACCACCCCATGTGGAAACACGCGGACGCAAGATACGTCCGTTCTTCCCAGGGCGGCGGACATTGGGAATATCGCCGCGAACTTCCGGAATTCTGGAAGATTAATTATAAAGATCTCACCTTCAAAATCAGCCCCACCGGCTTTAAACACACCGGTCTTTTCCCGGAACAGGCCGTTAACTGGGATATGATGCGTGAGAAAATAAAAGCAGCAAAAGCAGAGGGCAGAGAAGTTCGCGTTCTCAACCTCTTTGCATATACCGGCGGCGCAACCGTTGCGGCTGCTTCCGCCGGAGCTTCCGTTTGCCACGTTGATGCGGCAAAAGGAATGGTACATTGGGCAAGGGAAAACGCGGAACTTTCTTCCCTTAACGAAAAACCCATCCGCTGGATCGTTGATGACTGCAAAAAATTTGTTGAGCGCGAAATTCGCCGCGGAAGCAAATATGACGCAGTTATCCTTGACCCGCCTTCTTACGGAAGAGGCCCCGGCGGCGAAGTCTGGAAACTTGAGGAACATGTTTATGAACTTGTAAGCCTTGTTTCCGAAGTTCTTACCGACGACCCGCTTTTCGTCCTTCTCAATTCCTACACCACCGGACTTTCCGCTTCCACTATGGCATACGTTCTTGGAAGCGCAATGAAAAAATTCGGCGGCAAGGTTGAGGCGGAAGAAATCGGCCTTCCCGTAACCCAGAGCGGAATGGCTCTTCCCTGCGGTTCTTCCGCAATCTGGAGCAAGGAATAAGATGAAAGACCCGAAACCTTTTCTTGAAAAAGATTTTGCATATCACGCCGATATGCTGGATGCCCTTCTTGCGGAAGGATCGGAAATTATTTATTCCGAAGATGACGGCGTAATGGTCAAAATGGGAAAATGGGGCCCTTACGCAATTTCCGCAAAGACGGAAGAAGCCATGGAAAAGATGGCGAATCTTATTGCTGAAAAACGCTATATGGCGGTTGTCCGCCCGTTTAAGTTTCTTCCGAAACTTTTCGAAATAAAAGGAAAACCGGTTGAAATGATGCCCTGTTACCAGGCAGCATTTAAAGGCAAAGAGCCCGTTG
>JAFOYK010000038.1 GCA_017424665.1 Oscillospiraceae bacterium | reverse complement strand
GATGACACAAGCCTTTGGAAAAGCTTCGGATTCGCTCTCGGCGTTGCGATAGGCGCATTTATTGAAACGAAATTTATCCGCTTTGAGATCGACGACATTCCCGCAAAGAAAAAAGCTATCCGCTACGTTGGCGGAACCGTGCTCATCCTTATCGTCTATCTTCTTCCGAAAGCAATTCTTCCTGTGGGACCGATCTATTCTTTCATCCGCTATCTTTTGATTCCCGTTGCGGCAACCGCCCTTTGGCCCGCAATTTTCAAAAAATTCAATTTTTAAGATTTAAAAAAGCGGGCTTTGGCCCGCTTTTTTTCGGGAGATGCTCAAATGAGATATTATATGCTCAACAAACCCGGCGGGGTTGTTACCGCCACCAGCGACAAGTTTTCAAAAACAGTTATGGATCTTTTTCCGGACGATATCCGCAAAGGTCTTTTTCCCATCGGAAGGCTCGACAGAGACACCGAGGGCCTTCTTATAATAACCGACGACGGAGATTTCGCCTTCAGGATGCTAAGGCCGGAATTCGGCATAACAAAGCGGTATTTCTTTCGTGCATTCGGTGAAATAAACGAAGAAAAAATCAAAAAACTCGAAAACGGAGGCGCCCTTTACGGAAACGGCGAAGCCGCAAGGCCGGCTTTTCTTTCGGATATTGTTTTGAGCACCGTTGAGGCGGATTCCGGTTTCATTCCCGAAGAAGACCGTGCTCATTGTCTTAAAAATCCGGCCGGAAAAACTTTTTCCGCGGTTATAACCGTTACCGAAGGAAAGCGCCACGAAGTAAAATTACTTCTCAAATCCATCGGCTGCAAGATTTTTTATCTTCAGCGCGTTTCCATGGGAAGCTTCGTGCTCGATAAAAAACTCAGGCCAGGCGAATTCAGAGAATTCACTTCCGAAGAAGTTTCAATAGCGGAAGATTACCGCAAAATTTTTATCGATTTAACAAAAAAAGAGCAGGCTTAAAGCCTGCTCTTTTTTTATGTGCTCAGATTATCTGGACATATCGTAGATATATTTTACTGCGGGTTTGGTTCCGTTTTCAAGGCCTTCGAATGTTGCCTGAGCTTCTTCCATTGCGATAAGTTCGCCGTATTTTTCAACGTCGATCTTGCCTTCGCTCATAAGTTTGATAACATCTTCAAATTCCGGAACGGTGAACATTACACTGCCGTGGATATGAAGTTCGTTGTTGATGATTGCCATTGCGTCATATTTGAATCCGGGACCATATGCAAGAATTGCGTGCTGGCCGCCGCGTTTAAGGCTATAAAGAGCAAGGTTTGCTGCTGCGGGGTGGCCGCTGCATTCAACGGAAATATCAAAACCTTCCGGAACTTTTGCTTTAACTTTTTCGTTAATTTCAGGATCTGCAGCATCGAAAACTTCGTCAACAAAATCAGCTTCTTTTGCAATTTTGATTCTTCCGGGGTTTGCTTCGGTAAGAGCAACATATTTTGCGCCTTTTGCTTTTGCTGCTGCAGCTGCGAAAAGGCCGATTGCGCCGCCGCCGGTTACAAGAACGGTGGAATTTTCGTTAACACCGCACATATTCACAGCATGCATGGAAATGCAGACGGGTTCGATCATTGCGGCCTGTTTAAGGCTGATGTTGTCGGGGAGTTTTCTGATGAAATCGTTTCTTACTTTGCTGTATTCGGCATAACCGCCGTCAACGCCGCCTACGCCGGGAGCTTCCGCAAAGCCCATTGCGCAAAGTTCGGAACGTCCGGATTTGCAATATTCGCATTCGCCGCAGGGGGAAACGTCCATTGCAACAACTCTGTCGCCGACTTCAAAACCGGAACCGGGAAGAGTTTCTTCAATTACGCCGGCAAATTCATGGCCGATTACGTAATCAGGGCTGATGATATATCCTGCGCCCCAAAGCATATGAAGGTCGGAGCCGCAGATTCCCGCATGGGTTACTTTGATTACGGAAAATCTTTCGTCTGCAACGGGTTTTGCTTTTTCGCAAAGTTCAATTTGTTTTACACCTTTGATGATAAGTGCTTTCATTGAAAATCTCTCCTTTTGTTTGATATTTAACAGGTTGATTTTATTATATAGCTTCACACTTTTACTGTCAAGCGAAAAGAAAAACCGGCAGAGCTTCAAGGCTCTGCCGGTTTTCTTATTGAAAAAACTGAAAGTTAAAGGAGTGCTGTTTAAAGTATATGTATTCCTTCGGATTCGCATTCCGAAAGCATTTCTTCCGACCAGATGGAAGATTGGACTTCGCCGATGTGGCGTTTTCCGAGAAGGAGCATGCAGATCCTCGACTGGCCGAGACCACCGCCCATGGTCTGGGGAAGTTCGTTGTTAAGAAGAGCTTTGTGGAACGGAAGGTTCGCTCTTTCGGTGCAGCCGGAAATCTGAAGCTGTGCATCAAGCGCTTTTGCGTCAACGCGGATTCCCATGGAAGAAATTTCGAAAGCTCTTTCAAGAACCGGGTTCCAGACAAGGATATCGCCGTTGAGCATCCAGTCGTCATAGTCCGGGGCTCTTCCGTCATGGGGTTTTCCGCTTTTAAGCGGAAGGCCTATCTGCATGAGGAAAACCGCGCCGAATTTTTCGCAGACCGCGTCTTCCCTTTCCTTCGGGGTTTTGTCCGGGAACATATCTTCAAGTTCCTGGGTGGAAACGAAGGTTATTTCTTCCGGAAGGAAGGGGCGGAAACCGGGGAACCTTCCGCAGAGTTTAAACTGGGTCTCCCGAAGGGCTTCGTAAATATCCTTTACCGCATTTTTAAGGGTATGAAGATTTCTTTCTTCGGGGTTTATAACCTTTTCCCAGTCCCACTGGTCAACGTAAATTGAATGGAGTGCATCAAGGGTTTCGTCACGGCGGATAGCGTTCATATCGGTATAAAGACCGGTTCCGATGGTGAAACCGTATTTTTTAAGGGCAAGGCGTTTCCATTTTGCAAGGGATTGGACTACCTGGACTTTTCTTCTTCCGATATCAAGGATATCGAATTCGACCGGGCGCTCTACCCCGCTTAAGTTATCGTTAAGACCGGTTTCCGGAAAAACAAAAAGCGGTGCGGAAACACGGGTCAGGTTAAGGGCATCCGCAAGCTCGCGTTCAAAGCTGTCTTTAATGAATTTGATTGCAACTTCGGTTTCAAGAATATTGAAATTACCGAAAGTTGCCTCTCTTTCTTCCTTTGTCACGGAAAATCCCTCCTTCTTAATAAAAATTACGTTAAATATTTTAGCACATTAAAGCGACAAAATCAATGATTTTTTTGCTGCAAACAAAATTTCTTTTGCATAATATGCTGAAAAGAAAAAAGGCTCTTTGGGGAGCCTTTTTTCATTGTTCGGGAAATTGGAATTTGTCAGTATGCCAAAGGAAGGGATTTTTCTATTTACTATTGAACCTATGTAACTCAATAAACAATGCAACAGCAAATACTATTTCTATTGTTAAAAGTGTGATAGCAACAGCAAGTGCCGAAAACATACATCCTAACATCAAAGAAACGACTGGGATGATGATGGAAAAAATGCGGTAACTGATTGACTTATACAGCCACGAATATGGAAGTAAATGTGCACCAAAAACCATTGCATATACCATTACCATCTTATCCGGTACAGCATTAAATACCCACATTACAATCAACAGATACAAAAATTGATTACAGGTAAACAAAAATCCCACATTGCCAAGCGGATTGCTTTTTTCAAAAATATCTACTTTTAATAATTTGCCTATCAACCAGGCAATTGGCATCAATGGACATGAGCAGCAAAACACAAGCATATTCTCTTGCTGTTGCGGCAAATCCAGTGCTACTACAATTAAAATCAAAGACCAAATAACAACAGATGCACAAATGAACGGCAATCCTTTTTTCTGTTTAAATGTTATATCATTTCTTAACTCTTCCAAGTTCATTTTTGTATTCCCACCCATTAAACTCAAGTTTATCTCTCTGTCTATATCAGTCAATTT
>JAFOYK010000008.1 GCA_017424665.1 Oscillospiraceae bacterium | reverse complement strand
GTTAAGGTGAAGATATTTTTCTGCGTCGCCTTCGCTTCTGAAACGAAGAACCCAGGATTTTTCTTCAGCAAGAGCTTTTTCAACTTCTTCAAGAGGCATATCGCGGTGGGTTGCCCATTTTCCGTAATAACCGGGGTTTGCTTTTTCAGCTTCCTGCTGTTCTCTCATTGCGGCGAGGTCTTCTTCGGTGCAGAAGCAGGGATAAGCTTTTCCTTCAGCAACAAGTTTTTTTGCAAAAACGTGATAGAGATGTGCTCTCTGGCGCTGGCGATAAGGGCCGTAATCGCCTTTTTCGCCGTCGATAAGAGCGCCTTCGTCAAAGTTAAGACCGAATTTTTTGAAAACGTTGATAATGGTTTCAACGCCGCCTTCAACAGCGCGTTTTGCGTCGGTATCTTCGATTCTGAGGAAAAATACGCCGCCGCTCTGGTGTGCAAGGCGTTCGTCGGTAATGGCGCCGAAAAGGTTTCCAAGATGCATAAAGCCGGTGGGGCTGGGTGCAATTCTGGTAACTTTTGCGCCTTCGGGAAGGTTTCTTTCGGGGTAACGTGCCTCAACCTCTTCTGCGGTTTCGGTAACGTTCGGGAACAGAAGTTCCGCAAGTTTCTGATAATCCATTTATAATTTCCTCCTAAGCGGGAATAAACATATATAGTTATTTTATCATGTTTTTTATTTCTTTACAACTGTTTAACCGCAATTTTAAGGGATTTTTTTAAGTTTGCTTAAAGCAAAAAAGCCGCTTGTTAAGCGGCTTTTTAATCTTCTTTCAATTAAAGAGCAAGGAATGCGATATAGCTTGCAATGATTCCTACCGGGCAGATGATGGAAGTTGCTTTGTTGCGGAATTTCATAAGAACAGCCGCAAGAACAGAAGCAACGGAAGCAAAGATGATGAGGTTCATGGTGGAAGTATCTGCAATGGTGTAAATTCCGCCGCCGCGATAGAAGAAATCCGCAACGGAAAGAATTGTGAAGTTGAAAAGGCAGGAACCTACAATGTTGCCGACAGCGATATCGTAGTTTTTGATTTTAAAAAGAGTGAAGGTGGAAGCGGTTTCCGGAAGAGAAGTTGCTACGCCAAGGAAAAGAGCGCCTGCAACGGTTTTGCCAAGGTTAAGGCGAACGGAAAGTTCATCGGTGATATAAGTGAGGATAACGCTGAAAACAACGATTCCGATACTTACGAGGGTGAATCTGGTGAGAATCTGTTTTCTGGAAAGGGTTACAGGTTCGCCGTCATCTTCGCTTTCGGAAGTTCCGCCCATTTTATACATTACCCAAACGGTGAGAACGTAAAGAAGGATAATGAGGATGGAAGTTATGCTTACGTTGCCGATATCGAAAGCAAGGAAACCGTATTTGTTGCAAAGAATAAGGCCGCCCATGAAAACAACGGAAACAGCAACGATGAAATGGATTTTGGAAAGGCTGCATTTCGCAAATTTTGCAACAGCGGTAAGGATGAAGAAGCTGAGCATTGCGTAGTTGAAAATGTTGCTTCCAAGAATATTGCCGATGCAAAGACCGGGCTGGTCAAGCATAAGAGTGGAAGAAATGCTGGTGAAAAGTTCCGGAAGAGAGGTTACTGCGGAAAGAAGAATTCCGCCAAGAAAAGCACCTGAAAGAGAAGTTGTTTTATCAAGCATATCCACATATTCGGAAGCTTTGATGGACATGAAAGTTACCAGAGCGGCAACAACAAGATAGAGGATATAGATCATTTAAAAATCCGCCTTTTTTGTATTATTTTTCGTTTTTTGTGGCTTATTTATGCGATTAAATCTGCCATTGCATAATAAATTATTTTACCATTTAATCACATAAGTTGTCAAGTTTTGCCGATTATTAATTGAAGTAAAAGGACATTTGTGCTAAAATATGTTTAATTTTATTAAACAGGATTTTATTATGAAGAAAAACTATCTGTATGCTTTTTTGACCGTTTCGGTCTGGTCAACAACGGCCGCAATTTCAAAGCTGCTTCTTCTTGATATTCCAACTTTGGAAACTCTTGCGATAAGCGGTTTTCTGGCTTTTTTGTTTTTATTTATAAGAAATGTAAAAACCGGAAACATAAAGAAAATGAAAAACTTTTCTTTAAAAGATTACTCAATAATTTCCGGACTTGGTTTTCTTGGGCTTTTTCTCTATTCCGCTCTTTATTATTACGGACTTACGGAATTAAGTTCACAAAAAGCCTGCATTTTAAACTATCTCTGGCCGATTATGATCGTGGTTTTTTCATCAATTATTTTAAAAGAAAAAATCACGATTTTAAAAGCCGCCGCAATGCTTTCCTCTTTTCTGGGAATAATAATTCTTTCTGCCGAAAGCAGCCTCTCCCCTTCCGGAAGTTCTTTTTGGGGCATCATAAGCTGCATTGCCGCGGCCGCCTGTTACGGATTATTTTCGGTACTCAACAAAAAGTTTGATTATGACCAAAGCATTGCCATGATGATATTCTGGCTTGTGACAGCGGTTTGCTCCGCGGTTCTCGGATTTTTCACCGAAGAATGGGTTCTTGTTTCCGTGCCACAATGGCTCGGCTTCCTTTGGCTCGGAATTATTATAAACGCCATCGCCTATCTTCTTTGGGCGCTTGCAATTAAAGGTTCGGAAGATACTTCAAAAATCGCGAACCTTGCCTATCTTGTTCCTTTTCTTTCTCTTTTGGTTTCCGCCGTTCTTCTTAAAGAACAAATTGAACTTCGGTCTCTTGTTGCTCTTGTTTTCATAGTTGGCGGAATTCTTTTCAGAGAATTTTACGAGAAAATTAAAAACAAATAAAAAACCACCCGCGTAGCGGGTGGTTTTTCATTTTCGGGCATAGCCCTAATAATACAGGCCGCGCACAAGTGCGCTTTTTATTGGCCTGCCAGCCAT
>JAFOYK010000044.1 GCA_017424665.1 Oscillospiraceae bacterium | reverse complement strand
GCGTCGAGCATATCGTCGGCGTTATAGCTTTGGAAGGTGAAGCCGTTTCCGTTCGCGCCGCCAAGATCCTTGACGGAATCGCGAAGGCCGCCGGTTTCGCGGACTATCGGAACAGTTCCGTAGCGAAGAGCTATCATCTGGGCAAGGCCGCAGGGTTCGCTCTTGCTTGGCATAAGGAAAACGTCGGAACCGGCATAAATTTTTCTTGCAAGCGCGGGAATGAATCCGCAGACAAAGCTGATTCTGCCGGGATATTTTTCCTGCATATGGCAGAAGAAACTTTCGAAAGCGGATTCGCCGGAACCGAGGATGGCGATCTGAACGTTGCCTTCCATGATTCTGTCGCAAACAGCGCGGACAAGATCGAGGCCTTTATGGGAAACAAGGCGGCCGACCATTCCGATAAGCATTTTGTTCGGGTCGGCTTCAAGGCCGAGTTCTTTCTGAAGTTCCTCTTTGCATTTTGCTTTTCCGGAAAGATCGAATTTCGAGAAAGTTGCGGGAATTTCGGGGTCTGTGGAAGGATCGTAACTTTCAACGTCGATTCCGTTAAGGATTCCGGAAAGTTTCCAGGTTCTTTCTCGAAGAAGGCGGTCCATTCCCCAGGCGAACCAGGGATCCTGAATTTCCTGGGCATAGCTTGGGCTTACGGTGGAAATGGCGTCGCACTGGTCAATTCCGGTTTTCATATAGTTGCAGCGTCCGTCATATTCAACGATTCCGCGTCTGTTTTCCGGAATTCCGAGAACGTCGGCGGCAAAATACATATCATAGTTTCCCTGATACTGAATGTTGTGGATGCTGTAAACGGTTTTTATTCTTGAAATTTTTTCTTCATCGGTGAAGAAGATTTTGATGAAAGCGGGAATAAGGCCGGTCTGCCAATCGTGGCAATGGATTACGTCCGGGGCAAAATCCATGTGTTTCACCGCTTCAAGAACGGCCATGGAAAAATAGGCGAAACGCTCGCCGTCGTCAAACTGTCCGTAAATCGCGTCGCGTTTGAAATAATATTCATTATCGATGAAATAGAAAGTTACGCCGCCGCAAACGGTTTTAAGAAGCCCGCAATAAAGATTGCGCCAGCCGAGCCAGACTTTGAATTCCGCGATTTTTTCCATTCCTTCACGGAATTTTGCGGGAATTCCGGAATGGAGCGGAAGAATTACGCGGCAATCGCAGCCCGCTCCGTTAAGAGCTTTCGGAAGCGCTCCGATAACGTCGGCAAGACCGCCGGAAGCTATAAAAGGTCTTGCTTCGGTTGCCGCAAAAAGTACGTTCATAAAATTTCCTCCTTGATTCAAGGTTTCCCTTTAAGGGGAAAGAATTTTAAAGCACCGTATCCTTCGGGATATAGAGCGGATATTTTTCGGAGCCCGCAAGATGGGTTCCGGCGGGAATTACAACGTTTTTATCGGTGATTACCCACTGAAGGTCGCAGCCTTCGCCGACGAAGGTGTTGTGCATGAGCACGCAGCCTTTTACTTTTGCGTCTTTTTCAACGGTTGCGCCGCGGAAAAGAACGGTTTTTTCAATTTCGCCGTCAACGTGGCAACCGTCGGTAACAAGGCTTTCGGAAACTTTTGCGTTTTCGCCGTATTTTGCGGAAACCTGGTCACGAACACGGGTATAAATGGGTCTTTCGGCCGGGAAAAGGGATTTTCTTACTTCCGGCTGAAGAAGAGCAAGGGATGCGTCAAGATAGTTGCGAAGGCCGGTGAGCTTGTTGCAATAACCGTCGAAAAGATAGCCGCGGATGTTGAGCACGCCTTTTTTCTGCATGAGCACGCTGTTTACGAAGCTGTGCTCATTTTTGCTTGCACATTCGGCAATGAGCTCATCAAGAAGCGGTTTTTTGATTATTGCGATATCGAGATAGATGTTCTGGGTTCCTTCAAGTTCCGGGTTAAGGTAAAGATCAAGGAGTTTTCCGCATTCGTTGAAGAAAAGTGCCGCGCATTTTTTCTCGCGAAAAACTTCGCTGCGTTTATAAACAAGAGTGATATCCGCGCCGCTTTCTTCGTGCTGTCTGATAACGGGGCGAAGGTCGATGTTTGCGACAACGTCGCTGTCGGAAAGAACAACGGTTTTTGCGTCGCTTGCTTTTATGTATTCGCGAATGCCGTAAAGGGCTTCCATTCTTCCGCGATAAACGCCCCTTGCGCCGGCATAGGGAGGAAGGATTGAAAGTCCGCCGTTTTTGCGGGACATATCCCACTCCTGGCCGTTACCGACATGGTTCATAAGGCTCTGATAGTTTTTGCTGGGAACAAGACCCACGTCATAAATTCCGGAGTTGGTCATGTTGGAAAGAGCAAAGTCGATCATGCGGTATCTTCCGCCGAAAGGAATGGAACCAAGGGTTCTGTTTGCGGTAAGCTGGGGAACAAGGTCATCGTGCATGTTGCAGACGATTATACCGAGTACGTCTCTCATTTTGCTTCCTCCTTTCCGACAATTGCGCCGGCTTCAACGGTTGCTTCATCAACAACAACCGCTTCCGGTCCGATAAGGGTTACTTTTCCTTCGTCGGTGCCAACGATCGCTTTTTCGCCGATCACAGCGTTTTCGCCGACAATGGTTTTATAAAGTCTTGCGCCGGCTTTAACGGTTGCGCCGGGCATTACGATGCTTTCTTTAACTTCCGCGCCTTTTTCAACGGTTACTCCGGCGAAGAGAACGGAACGTTCCACTTTTCCGCCGACGGTGCAGCCTTCGGTTACCATGGAGCCTTTGATTTCCGCTCCCGCTTCGACCATATGAGGCGGCATTACGGGGCTTCGGCTGTAAATTTTCCAGCTGTTGTCGTAAAGGTCAAGGTCGCTTCCGTCAATAAGGTCCATATGAGCTTCCCAAAGGGAATCGACAGTACCGACGTCTTTCCAATAACCTTCGAAAGCATAAACGGCCATTTTTTCGCCTGCTTCAAGCATGTTGGGAAGAACGTTTTTGCCGAAGTCGTTTTCGGATTCGGGGTCGGCTTCGTCTTCGGTAAGATATTTGCTGAGTTTATCCGCGGAGAAAATATAGATTCCCATGGAAGCAAGGTCGCTTCTGGGGTTTGCGGGTTTTTCTTCAAATTCGGTGATATAGCCTTCTTCGTTTGCGATGATCACACCGAAACGGGAAGCTTCGGAAAGCGGAACTTTAAGAGCCGCAACGGTTACTGCCGCGCCTTTTTCGATGTGTTTTTCAAGCATTGCGGCGTAGTCCATTTTGTAAATATGGTCGCCGGAAAGAATCACGACATATTCGGGGTCATAACGCTCGATGAAGCGGAGGTTCTGATAAATGGCGTTTGCGGTGCCTTTATACCAGTCGCGGCCGGTGTTGCGCTGGTAAGGCGGAAGAACAAAAGCGCCGCCGCCCATGCGGTCAAGGTCCCAGGGCTGTCCGTTTCCGATATACTGGGAAAGTTCGAACGGCTCATACTGGGTAAGGATGCCTACGGTGTCAATGCCGGAGTTAACGCAGTTGGAAAGCGGGAAATCGATGATTCGGTATTTTCCGCCGAAGGGGACCGCCGGTTTTGCAAGGTCTTTGGTAAGGGCATAAAGTCTGCTGCCCTGGCCGCCGGCCAGAAGCATTGCTAACATTTTTTTACGCAAGTATATCAACCTCCTTGGATTATTTAACGGGTTTTATCTTTTTGAAAACAACAGCGGAAAGGGGCGCAAGGTCGATTCCGATAAAATGTCTGTCGCCGCCGGCATCGAAAGATTCCTTTTCCGGATTCTTAAAATTGCCGCTTCCGCCGAAGCGGGTTTCGTCGGTGGAGAAAATTTCTTCCCATTCGCTGTTTTTCGGAACTTCAACATGGAAGCCGCGGTATTCGTTGGGGCAGAAGTTGAAAGCGAAAAGAAGTTCGCTTCCGTCTTTCGCAATTCTTCTGAAAGCAAGGGCGTTGCGGTCGGCTTCGTTGCAGCTTGCCCATTGGAAACCTTCCCAGTTTTCGTCGTTTTCCCAGCATTCCGGGTGTTCAAGATAAAGCTTGTTCAGCTCTTTCGAACATTCGTGAACGTTTCTGTGGCTGTCGTACTGAAGAAGGAACCAATCCAGCTCTCGCTTTTCGTCCCATTCGATGAAATGTCCGAATTCCTGACCCATGAAAAGAAGTTTCTTTCCGGGGAAGCCGATCATATAGGCAAGAAGAGCGCGGAGACCCGCAAACTTCTGGTCATATTCGCCGGGCATTTTTCCGATGAGAGAACATTTTCCGTGGACCACTTCATCGTGAGAGAACGGAAGGATGAAGTTTTCGGAGAAAGCATACATCATTCCGAAAGTGAGCTTGTTGTGGTGGTGCTGGCGGTAAATCGGGTCAAGGGACATATAGGAAAGAGTATCGTTCATCCAGCCCATGTTCCACTTGAAATTAAAACCGAGACCGCCGTCCGCCGCGGGACGGGAAACCATCGGGAAGGAAGTTGCTTCTTCCGCAACCATCATTACGCCGGGATATTCCTTATTGACGGCGGTGTTGATATCGCGGAGCATTCCGATGGCTTCAAGATTTTCTCTTCCGCCGAACTGGTTGCGTTCCCATTCGTTTTCTTTCTTTCCGTAATCGCGGTAAAGCATTGAGGAAACGGCGTCCACACGCATTCCGTCGATGTGGTATTTTTCAAGCCAATACATTGCGGAGGAAGCAAGAAAACAGCGGACTTCGTTTCTTCCGAAATCGAAAACCTTGGTTCCCCAGTCTTCCCTTTCGCCCATCTGCGGGTTTTTATATTCATAGCAGGGTTCGCCGTCAAAATTCATAAGACCGACGGCATCTTTCGGGAAATGGGCCGGGACCCAGTCCATGATAACGCCGATTCCGTTTTTATGAAGGGTATCCACAAAATACATGAAATCTTCCGGTTTTCCGTAACGGCTGGTGGGTGCGAAATATCCGAGGCACTGGTAACCCCAGGAACCGTCGAAGGGATGTTCCGTTACCGGAAGAAGTTCGATGTGGGTGTAATGCATTTCTTTTGCGTAAGCGGCAAGTTCTTCGGCGCATTTTCTGTAATCGAAGAAATTTCCGTCCTGATATTTTTTCCAGGAACCGATGTGAACTTCATAAATGTTCACCGGGCTGTGGTACATATCCCATTTTGCGCGATGCTCAAGCCATTTTTTGTCGCCCCATCTGTATTTCGGCGAACAGATGACGGAAGCGGTTCCGGGTCTTGTTTCGGAATGGAAAGCATAGGGGTCGGCTTTTTCAACAATTTCGCCGGAAGGGGTTTCGATGGCGAATTTATAGCGGGTGTAATCTTCAAGGCCGTCAACACGGCATTCCCAGACTCCGTCGCTTATTTTATGCATGGGGTCCGCCCCTGCGGACCAGAAGTTCCAATCGCCTATTACGGAAACGTTTCTGGCGTTTGGCGCCCAGGTTCTGAACATAACTCCTTTTTTGCTGCTTCCTTTTATCCTATGCGCGCCAAGGAATTCATATGCGCGATAGTTGGTTCCCTGGTGGAAAAGATAGACCGGAAGCTCAAGCGGATTTTGTTTTTTTGCCATAAAGTTCTCCTTTCTTTTCGGAAAAGACTTCTCCCTTAAAGGGAAGCAAACATACGTACTTATACATATATCATTGTAACACCTTTTGCTCGCTGTTTTCAATTACGCAGGTGTAGAAATAACAGTGCCGTTTTATGTTAAAATAACCAAAGCCCGGATTTTTTATAAAACTGTCTTTAAATCAAAAACATTCTGTGCTATACTGTTTTATATATTTTTGTTTAGGAGGAATTTTACTTTGTACAGCGGAACAAATGTTGATAAATACAGCTTCAGAAACGATTATTCCGAAAGCGCACACCCCCAGATAATCAAAAAACTTCTTGACCTTGCTTACGAAACCAACACCCCCTATGGCATGGACCGCCATTCCGAAGCGGCAGCAAACAAGATCCGCGAACTTTGCGGAACCCCCGATGCCGAAGTTGCTTTCACTTCCGGCGGAACCGCAACCAATGTTCTTGCAATTTCCGCTTTTCTCCGCAACACCTATGATGCGGTAATCTGCGCCGACACCGGCCACATCAATGTTCACGAAACCGGTTCCATTGAATATATGGGAAGAAAAGCCATTACTATTCCTGTTGGTGTTGACGGAAAACTCACCCCCGAAATTATCGACCCCGTTTTCAAAGGTTTTGAAAGCGAACATATGGTAATTCCCAAACTTGTTTACATTTCCCAATCCACCGAACTCGGAACCCTTTACACCAAAGCGGAACTTACCGCACTTTCCGAATATTGCCACGCAAACGGAATGTGGCTCTTTGTTGACGGCGCAAGACTTGCTTCCGCCCTTACCGCAAAATGCAACGACGTAACCCTTAAAGACCTTGGCGCACTTACCGACGGTTTTTATCTTGGCGGAACCAAAAACGGTCTTCTCTTCGGCGAAGCACTTGTTCTTACCGACCCCATTGTTTACGACCACCTTCGCTGGCTCATCAAACAGCGCGGTTATATGCTTGCAAAAGGTTTCGTAGTCGGCGCAATGTTCGAAGAAGCTCTTAACTCCGGTCTTTATTTCGAAATGGGAAAATACGCAAACGCCTGCGCGGAACGCATTGTTGAAGCCATTAAACAGGCCGGCTTCGATCTTTATTGCGAATTCCAGACCAACCAGATCTTTGTTCTTCTTCCGGAAGAACTTGGCCAGGAACTTTCCGACACTTACGGCTGCTTCATCCAGGCAAGACTTCCCGACGGAAGATGGGCAGTTCGAATCGTAACTTCCTGCGCAACCACCGAAGACGCCATCGCCGACATTTCCGCATGGTTCATCAAAAAAGTTGCCGCCGGAATTGTTAAAAACTATATCGGCAAATAAAAAATCTGTTCCGAAGGGCTTCTTTTCACTTTGAAAGGAAGCCCTTTTCTTAATTTTTTATTAAGTTTCGGCCTGAAATCTTGCGCCGGTTTTGCTTCTGTGGTAATATGAAACCATAAAAGAAAAGGAGGGTTTTTACCATGTTTTGTCCTAAATGCGGAACCCAGGTTCCCGAAAACAACCGTTTTTGCCCCAATTGCGGTGAGCCCGTTGCAACCGCGCCCGTTGTTGCCGAAAACGACCACACCGAAATGTTCGACCCCGAAGACATCAAGAGAACCAAAATCCTTGCCGCTCTTTGCTACGTAAGCGTTCTTTTTGTAATTGTCGGCCTTCTTCTCGAGCCCAACTCCAAATTTATCCGCTATCACATCAACCAGAGCTTCTGCCTTTACGTCTTTGCTCTTCTTTGCGGACTTGTTGCAATCGTTCCTTTCCTTGGCTGGATCGCTTCCGCTGTCGGCGCAATTGCGGTTTTTGTTTTCACCGTTATGGGCGTTATCCGTGCTTATAAAGGCACCGCAAGGGATCTTCCCCTTGTCGGAAAATACACCATTGTTTATTACGACTGATACATAACCCGAAAAATTTTAAAAAAAGCCGTCCGGAAGGGCGGTTTTTTTGTTTTTTTTGAAAACTTTGTCAAGGGATGTTCAAGGATGCTTTTTATACAACCCCTTTTCTTTTGTAACCAAAAGAAACCGGGTTGTTCCTGAAAAGAAAAGTTTTAAACCCCCACCCGCTTGCTCCCGCAAGCGACTCCCCCTTAAAATTAATGAGCAAAGCCTGCGAAGCGCGCCCAGTGGGCGAAACAGCAAGCAGGGTTTGGCGCCGCGGTCAAAAT
>JAFOYK010000121.1 GCA_017424665.1 Oscillospiraceae bacterium | reverse complement strand
TTTTGAAGAAAGATATAAAATTTGAGGAAGCGCTTGAAAAGCTTGCCGAAATCAACGAAAAGCTTGAATCTGACGAAATTTCTCTTGAAGATTCCGTAAAACTTTTCAAAGAAGGCCTTGAACTCAGCAAACTTTGTCAGAAAAAACTTGACGAAGCGAAACTTGAGATAGAAAAAATTGAAATTGATTAAACCGGAGGAAAAAATGTCTTTTCTTACTGATGACAAAAATCTTATAGATTCCGCCATGAGCAGGGAACTTGTTTCCGGTTCTTCCGAGTTTGATAAAATCGTTGAAGCAATGCGCTATTCCGCTCTCGGCGGGAAAAGGCTCCGCGGAATCCTTACTCTTGAATTTGCAAAAATGTTCGGATGCGATTTTGAAGAATCCATGCCTTATGCGGTTGCTGTGGAATGCATCCAGGCATATTCTCTCATTCACGATGACCTTCCTTGCATGGATAATGATGATATGAGAAGGGGAAAACCTTCCTGCCATATTGCTTTTGGCGAAGCAAACGCGCTTCTTGCCGGAGACGCCCTTTTAACCCATGCTTTCAGCGCAATTTCCGAAAGCAAATCTGCTGAAAAATGCCCCGAAAGAGCGATTAAAGCAATAAAATGTCTTTCCGGTTTTGCCGGTTTCCGCGGAATGGTTGGCGGACAGGTTCTCGACCTTGAAGCCGCAGAAAAAGAAGTTGACGGAAAAACTCTCGGACTTATCCACATGCTCAAAACCTGTGCTCTCATAAAAGCTTCCGTGCTCATGGGTTGTTATGCCGCAGGTGCGGAAGATGAACTTTGCAGCCTTTCAGAAAAATACGCTGAAGCATTCGGCCTTGCTTTCCAGATAATCGATGATATACTCGATTTTGACGGAAATTATAATACTTGCGAACTCAATTCCTACGTTAAAGTTCACGGACTTGAAAAGGCAAGGGAAGACGCTTTTAAATTTATTGAAAGCGCAAAAAATATTCTTTCTGAGTTCAGCAAAAAAGGATTCGATATTTCCAATTTTGAAGAACTTCTCGAATTCCTTGTTAAACGAATGAAATAAACGGAGATTTTAATGAAACACGAAATTCTTGAAAGCATTAAAAATGTCGGTGACATAAAAAAACTTAATATTGACCGGCTCGAATTGCTTTGCAAAGAACTTCGTGATGAAATTATCTGCAAAGTTTCCGAAACCGGCGGTCATCTTGCTTCAAACCTTGGTGCGGTGGAACTTACCGTTGCTTTGCATTACGTTTTCGATTCCCCCGAAGAACCGATTATCTGGGATGTAGGCCACCAGTGTTACAGCCATAAAATCCTTACCGGAAGAGATATTTCCGGAATCCGCACCGAAGGCGGACTTTCCGGATTCCCGAAATCTTCCGAAAGCGAGCACGATGTTTTTGTTGCGGGACACGCAAGTACCTCCGTTTCCGCTGCTTTGGGAATTGCTGAAGCGAAAAAAATTTCCGGTGACGAAAATTCTGTTGTCGCTGTAGTCGGCGACGGTGCTTTTTCCGGCGGAATGATTTTTGAAGCAATGAACAACGCAGGAAGAAGCAAAACAAATCTTGTTATTGTCCTTAACGATAACGAGATGAGCATTTCTCCGAACGTCGGCGCAATGGCAAAATATCTTGCCAACATCCGTTCCCGTGAAAGTTATTTCCATTTTAAAGACGGTGTTGAACACGCTCTTCTTAAAATTCCGGTAATAGGAAAAGGACTTTTTTCCGCTTTGCATTCCGTTAAAACGTTTTTTAAAGATATGTTCTATTCGAGCAACACTTTTGAACATCTCGGATTCACTTATCTCGGACCCGTTGACGGACACGATGTCGGAATGCTTATAAGAGCTCTTAAACGCGCTAAAAGCATCAAACGTCCGGTTTTTGTTCACGTAAACACACTTAAAGGCAAAGGATATGATCCTGCTGAAAAAAATCCTTCGAAATTTCACGGAGTTGCACCGTTTTATAAAGAAAACGGCGAACTGAAAAAAGATTCCGGAAGTTCTTTTTCTTCGGAATTCGGGAAGATTCTTTGCGATCTGGCCGAAAAAGACGGGAAAATCTGCGCAATTACCGCCGCAATGACCGATGGAACCGGACTTCGTAAATTTTCCGAAAAATATAAAGAACGTTTCTTTGACGTGGGAATTGCCGAAGAACACGCAATGACTTTTGCCGCCGGACTTGCCGCAGGTGGTATGAAACCTGTTTTTGCGGTTTATTCAACTTTCCTCCAGCGCGCATATGACCAGATCCTTCATGACGCTTCCATTGAACCCAAACACGTTGTTATCGGAATCGACAGAGCAGGAATAGTCGGCGGCGACGGCGAAACTCATCAGGGAACTTTCGACGTTCCGATACTCACAACCGTTCCCGGAATCACCGTTTATTCTCCTTCGGATTATTCCGAACTTGAAAACGTTCTCAAAAAAGCAGTTTATTCCGAAGGCGTTCAGGCGGTAAGATATCCCAGAGATTCCGAAAAAGAAATTCCCAAAAAATTCAAAAAAGAATACGGAAATTTCGATTATTTTAAAGGCGAAAAAGACTGTCTTATTGTTTCTTACGGAAGACTTTTTGCCGAAGCAGCTTTTGCCGCAGAAAAAACCGGCGTTTCCGTGCTCAAAATCGGAAAAATTTTCCCGATTGAGCATGAACTTATCGAAATTGCAAAAAAATATAAGAACGTTCTGTTCTTTGAAGAATCCGTTGAAAACGGAAGCATTGCCGAACATTTCGGAAAAATGCTCATTGAATCCGGTTTTGACGGAAAATATAAAACTTTCTGTGTTTCCGGATTCGTTCCGCATATGAAAGTTGAAAAAGCTATGAAACTCCACGGTCTTGACCGTGAATCTATGATTAATGCCGTTAAGGAGGCTTTGAAATGAGCGAAAAACAGCGTCTTGACGCAGAACTTGTTGCAAGAGGAATAATTCAGAGCCGTGAACAGGCTAAAGCGGCAATTATGGCCGGACAGGTTTATGTAAACAACCAGAAAGCCGATAAAGCAGGGGAACCAGTTACGGCAGAAGATAAAATCGAATTCCGCGGAGAAAACCTTAAATACGTAAGCCGCGGCGGTCTTAAACTTGAAAAAGCAATGGAACTTTACGGTTTCAAACTCGACAGTAAAATCTGCATGGACGTCGGTGCTTCCACAGGCGGTTTTACCGATTGCATGCTCCAGAAAGACGCAACCAAAGTTTATTCTATCGATGTCGGTTATGGCCAACTTGCATGGAAACTTCGCCAGGATGAAAGAGTTGTAAACCTTGAACGCACTAACGTACGTTATATTACCAATGAGCAGGTTCCGGATACCGTTGATTTCGTCAGCATTGACGTTTCTTTCATCTCTCTCGGACTTGTAATTCCCGTTCTTGTTCCGTTCCTTTCCGATGAAGCAATGATGGTTTGTCTTGTTAAACCTCAGTTTGAAGCAGGAAAAGACAAAGTCGGAAAACACGGAGTTGTACGCGACCCAGCAACCCATATGGAAGTTCTTGAAAGAGCCGTAGGATTTGCTAAAAACGCCGGTTTCGGTATTGTAGGCCTTGAATTTTCTCCTATTAAAGGACCCCAGGGCAACATAGAATATCTTATGGTGCTCACCAGAAAAGACCCTGAGCTTTCCGTTTCTTCCGAAGAAATAAAAGCTCTTGTCGAATCTTCTCATAACGAACTTGACTAATCCGAAAGGAGGTTTTCCGGATTGAAAAAAAGCGATAAAATTAAGCTTTTGCGCGGAAAATCAAAGGCCTTTGTTTTCGCAAATTTAACAAGACCTAACGTTTTTCCCTGCGCGGAAAAGCTTATCGATCTGCTGATAAAAAACAAAGTTGAAACCTACATGGTTCCCGAAGCAAAAGAAAACATCAGTGTTTCCGGCATAAATTTTTCCGAACCGGAAAAAGCTCTTCCCGAAGTTGATATTGTTTTTATAATCGGCGGAGACGGAACTATTCTTCGCGCCGCAAAACATGCAATCAAATATGATAAACCGATAATCGGAATCAATGCCGGAAGACTTGGCTTCCTTTCCGATATTGAGTCTGAAAGCCTTTCCGAAATTAAAAATCTTTTCAAAACCGGTTGTCCGATAGAAAAGAGAACTCTTCTTGAAATTGATTGCGGTGAAAAAAGCGCCCTTGCAATAAACGATGTTTTTGTAAGCAAATCCGAACCCGGAAAAATTGCCGAACTTTTCGTTGAATGTAACGGACACGAAGTTTGCCGCTACCGCGCAGACGGAATCGTTCTTTCAACACCGGACGGTTCCACCGCATATTCAATGTCCGCAGGCGGACCGGTGCTCGACACAAGCCTTAATGCGATAATTATGACTCCGGTTTGTCCGCATTCTCTTATTTCGTGCTCGGTCGTATTTTCCCCGGAAAAAGTAATAACCGTAGGTTCATCTTTGATAACCGGAGAAAAAGAGCTTGACGTTGTGGTTGACGGCGAAAAGGTATTTGAACTTAATAAAAATGAAAAAATAACCGTAAAATGTTCCGAAAAGTGTGTAAAGTTTGTTAACTTGTCAGGACGCGGATTTTACGAAATTCTTAACCAAAAAATTATAGGAAGAAGATAAAAGGAGACAGAAGCATGAAAACAAAACGTCATTCCAAAATTCTTGAACTCATTTCCGAAAAAGACATCTCCACCCAGGAAGATCTCCTTGTTTATCTTCGCGAAAGCGGTTTTGATGTAACCCAGGCCACCGTTTCCCGTGATATTAAGGAACTTCGCCTTGTTAAAACAATGGTAAGTGACGGAAAATACCGTTATTCTCCCGCCGCTTCCGATAACAATTCCGACGTAAGCACCAAATTCGCTGTTTTTAACCAATCCGCAAAAAGCGTTGATTACGCAAACAACATGATCGTAATCAAATGCTACACCGGAATGGCAAACGCAGCATGCGCGGTTCTTGACGCAATGAACCATGAGGGCGTTGTCGGAACTCTTGCGGGCGATGATACCATTTTCGTTCTTATGCGTGACGAAAAAATGGCCGTTGCTCTTGTTGAAAACATTAAAAAACTTATCGGCTAATTTATTTTTTCCTGAAAGGAGGGGGCTTGCCCGATGCTTTCACAGCTTTTTATAAAAAACGTTGCGGTTATTGAAAACGCTTCAATAGATTTTGAAAACGGATTCAACGTTTTTACCGGTGAAACCGGCGCGGGTAAATCCATCCTTATCGACTCCATCAATGCGGTGCTCGGAGGAAGAACAAGCCGTGATTTAGTCCGAACCGGAACTGAAAAAGCTGTAGTTTCCGCTGTTTTTACCGATATTTCCAAAGAAACCGAATCTCTTCTTGAAGAGCTCGGATATGACATTGAAGACGAACTTATGATTTCCAGAGAAATTTCCGCCGAAGGAAAAAGTGTCTGCAAAGTCAACATGCGCCCCGCAACCGCAGGCGTTCTCAAACAGCTTTCCTCTGTGCTCATCGACGTTCACGGACAGCATGACAGCGCAGTTCTTCAAAATCCCGAACTTCATATCGGCTATATCGATTCTTTTGGAAATTCCGAAAAAGAGCTTTTGGAATATCAGGAATCTTATAAAAAGCTTCGCGCAGTTGAACGTGAAATCAAAAAAATCATCAATGACGATTCCGACAAAACCGCAAGGATCGACATGCTCAAATTCCAGATCGGTGAGATCGAGGCCGCTGCTATCGAGGAAGGAGAGGAGGACGAACTTCTTGCTCTCAGCAAAAGAATCAAAAGCGCAGAAAACATTATGGAACTTATTTCCGAAACTGTTTCTGCTCTTGACGGCGACGGTGAAAGCGAAGGCGCTCTTGAAGGCCTTTCCTGCGCAATTGAAAACTGCGCAAGACTTGTCGAATATTTCCCTCAATATGAAGGTCTTTCCGAAAAATTCAAAGAAATGTATTACGAATTTGAGGAATTTGCAAACGACGTAAAAGACAACGCCGACGAACTTGATTTTGATCCGGCTCTTCAAAACCGCACCGAACGCAGGCTTGACCAGATTTTCCGTCTTAAACGCAAATATGGCGGAAGCGTTGAGGAAATGTTTAAATATTACAACAAGGCTGTTTCTGAACTTGAAAACATTGAGTTTTCCGAAGAACGCCTTGAAAAGCTTCAGAAAGAGCAGAAACAGCTTTTTGCCGAAACCTCAGAACTTGCCGAAGTTCTTAGCGAAAAGCGCCACAGAGCCGCTGAGGCTTTTGAAAAAGCGGTTTCCGAAGAACTTTCCTATCTTAATATGCCGAACGTTCGCTTCAGCGTACATTTTGACGAAACCGAATTTACCGATTCCGGCAAAGACAATCTTGAATTTTATATTGCTACAAACGCAGGAGAACCGCTTAAACCTCTTACCAAAATCGCTTCCGGCGGTGAACTTTCAAGAATCATGCTCAGCATAAAGAACGTTCTTGCTGATAAAGATAATGTGGATACACTTATCTTCGATGAAGTCGATACCGGAATTTCCGGTTCCGCGGCTCAGAAAGTCGGACAGAAGCTTAAACAGGTTTCCGGCGGAAGACAAATCATCTGCGTGACCCACCTTGCACAGGTTGCCGCTTATGCGGACAACCACATGCTCATTTCCAAAAGCACAGAAGGCGGAAAAACTTTCACTTCCGTTGAAAGCCTTGGAAAAGAGGGCAGGGTAAACGAACTTGCAAGAATCATGGGCGGAGCCATGACAGAAGCCCTTAAAAAGAGCGCCGAAGAACTTTTGGAGCTTTCAAAATAATGTTGACAAAGCCGCATTCTTGCGGTATAATCCAAACATATTGCAAAAAGCCATGAAGGAAAAAAGTAGCCTTGTTCCATGCGGCAAAGAGAGCTTTCGGTCGGTGTAAGAAAGCGGGCAGAACAATTGTGAATACATTCCCGAGCCATAATTCCGAAATAACAGTAGGTTTTATCCGGTGCGCCGGTTACAGCGTTTTAAAGGTCAGTTTTTGCTGACGAACCAGAGGTGGTACCGCGCTAATTCGCCCTCTGTCGGTTTTTTTCCGACGGAGGGTTTTTATTTTTGCAAAAAATTAAGTTTATTATAAAACGGAGGAACCCAAAAATGACTATTTATGAAGATCTTGAGCGTCGCGGCCTTATTGCCCAGATGACTCACCCCGAAGAAATCAAAAGAAAACTTGAAAACGAAAAAGTTGTATTCTACATCGGCTTTGACGCAACCGCAGACAGCCTTCACGTAGGTCACTTCCTTCAGCTCATGGTCATCAACAGAATGATCAAAGCAGGCCACACCCCGATTCTTCTTCTCGGAACCGGCACCACCATGGTCGGCGACCCTACCGGTAAAACCGACATGAGAAAAATGCTCACCGTAGATGAAATCAACTATAATGCAGACCGTTTCCTTGAACAGATGAACCAGATCGTTGACGTTTCCAAATGCATTGTTGCAAGAAACGGCGACTGGCTCCTTAAACTTGGTTACGTTGAACTTCTCCGCGACGTCGGCGCACATTTCTCCGTCAATAAAATGCTTACCGCTGAATGCGTTAAGAGCCGTTTTGAACGCGGACTTACTTTCCTTGAATTTAACTACATGATCATGCAGAGCTACGACTTCCTTAAACTCTTCCGTGATTATAACTGCACCATGGAACTCGGCGGCGACGACCAGTGGTCCAACATCATCGGCGGTATCGAACTTGTTCGCCGTCTTGAACAGAAAGAAGTTCAGGGCATGACCTTCCAGCTTCTTACCACCAAAGAAGGCAAAAAGATGGGCAAAACCGAGGGCGGCGCAGTTTGGCTTAACCCCACCAAAACCACTCCTTACGATTTCTTCCAGTATTGGAGAAACGTTGGCGACGATGACGTTATCAAATGCCTTAAATTCCTCACTTTCATTCCTGTTGAAGAAATTGAAGAAATGGAGAAAACCTTCGAAGGCGCAAACATCAATGCTTGCAAAGAACGCCTTGCTTATGAGGTAACAAAAATCGTTCACGGCGAAGCAGAAGCAGATAAAGCTCTTGAAGCTGCAAGAGCAATTTTTGCAGGAAAAGGCACCAGCGAAAATATGCCCACCGTTTCTTTCACCGAAGCAGATTTTGTTGAAGGCAAACTCGCAGTAACCGAAGCTCTTATCAGAGCGGAAATCGCAAAATCCAAAGGCGAAGGCAAACGTCTTATCGAACAGGGCGGTATTACCGTTAACGACGAAAAAGTTTCCGACGTTTTCGCAACCATTGAAAGAACCACTTTCGACGAAGGCGAAGTTATTCTTAAAAAAGGCAAAAAAATCTTCAAGAAACTTATTATTGAATAATTTAAAAAGGCTCCGTAAAACGGAGCCTTTTTATCAAAGGAGAACCATGGAATATTATAAACTCAACAGTCTTTATATCGAAGTTACTCACGCTTGCAACCAGCATTGCAGACATTGTTATCTTGACGGCGGAATACATAAAAAATGCGCAGAAATGACTACAGAACAGATTAAGAATATTTTTGCCGAATTTAAAGCGCAGGGCGGAAGATATGTAATTTTCACCGGCGGAGAACCGCTTATGCGCAGTGATGTTTTTGAGCTTCTCGACTGTCTTGAAATTCTTGGACTTCGTTTTACTTTTGCTTCAAACAGCCTTGGAATGAACAGGGAAAGGCTTGAAAAACTTGCGTCCTACCGCTGTCTTGAAGAATATTTTACGAGCATTCTCGGTGCAACTCCCGAAAAGCATAAGGCTATATGCGGAAAAGACAGCTTTGAATCCGCGCTCAATGCAATAAGATTTTTTGATGAAAAGGGAATTTCTACTTTTGTTCAGGCAACCCTTGCAAAAGATTATCTTGATGACGCAGAAGAGATTCTGAAATTGCTTTCTGATTTTCAAAATTGTTCTGTTAAAATTACTCCTATTGCAAGTCTCGGCTGTAAATCTGAAACAGAAATAGAAGAAAATAAAGAACTTATCGTTTCTCCGAAACAATTTGCAGAATTTCATAAAAATCTAAGTGAACTCTGTGAAAAATATCCGAACTGCGTAGGCGATGATAATATTTTAAGCTATCAGCAAATATCCGAAACTATAGATGAATATAAAGAAAATCCTCTTTATTCCTTATTCTGGCATTCAGTTTGTGTGCGTCCGAACGGTGATTTGAGTTTTTCATATAATATGAACAATCCTTTTGTTTTCGGAAAAGCATATGAAAGCATTAAAATCCCGATGGATGAAAAATTCTTTGAATATATAGATTTACTTAAAAAAGCAGATGAACTTGTGCTTAATGATGCAAAAGAGCATGAAGTTGAATATGATACACTCGTTGATAAATATTTAAGCGTGCTCAAATGAGCACGCTTCTTTTTTTGCTATTATTTCTAATCTATGGAAATTTATATAAAAATATGTTAAAATATAAAATATATTACGAAGGGAAGTGATTTTTTGAACGAAAGAATCGAAAAAGCCATATCTTCCGTTAAACCCGCAGACAAAGAAGTTATGACCAAAGCAAAGGAGCGCCAGGCACAGCTTGCCAAACCTCCGGGAAGCCTTGGCGTTCTTGAAGAATTATCTATCCGCGTTGCCGGAATGACCGGCAAATTACATAATAAAGCGGAAAAATGCCGCATAATCGTTCTTTGTGCAGATAACGGCGTTTGTGACGAAGGCGTTTCCTGTACTCCGCAATCCGTAACTCTTTCCCAGACTATAAATCTTACAAGGGGAATGACCGGTGCTTCTTCTCTTGCCAAACATTTCGGCGATGAAATCGTTGTTGTTGACGTTGGCGTTATGACCGATTATAACTGCCCTGCAGTAATCAACAGAAAAATCGCTTACGGAACAAAAAACCTTTATCTTGAACCGGCAATGACCAGGGAAGAAGCTGAAAAAGCAATTTGTGTCGGTCTTGAAATGGCAGATAGATGTGCCGAAGACGGAGTTGACGCAATCGGTGTTGGTGAAATGGGAATCGGAAACACCACAACATCTTCCGCAATTCTTTCCGCATTCACCAAAACTTCTGCAAAAATCACCGCAGGAAAAGGCGGCGGACTTCTTGATGAAGCATATCTTCATAAAATCGAAGTTAT